>NZ_JAUBTT010000252.1:0-1560 GCF_036705125.1 Microcoleus sp. B7-D4 | reverse complement strand
CCAGGGTAAACGCATCTAAATTAAGTCCTGCAAATCTATAGAAGCTGACGAAAAAACAGGTTGCTCGTTCAAAATGGAGACTCTGGCATTGCTCCAGACTCGCTTGCGAGATTCTGCCGACTTATGAGTACCATATAAATGTAATACCGATTGCGTTTGGTGCTGCACCTCCTCGGACAGGTCATTATGGCTTTTGGGTTATGTTGATTGAACCCCTTTCACTTCGATGTACTCGCGGACATGATATTCAGCAGGAAGTCGTTATCTATGCCCGCTCGATATCGCTTCATCGCCAGACTCATCTTAGAAGGTTCACGCTCTTTGCAAGTTGACGCTTAAACGGCGCAATAGTCCCAGGTTTTCCGAGGCATATCCCTGGCGAATCCGACAGGCATCTTCGTTGAAGGTTACATCAAGTACGAAGATGCAAACTGTTCTCGATACTCCAGTGGGATCGAATCGCCCGGTTGTGTTGCTGAGCATCTGCTTCCAAGGAGCTGAGGTAGAAGCCAACTTCCGTTGTCGTTGTGTTCCACAATTGACTGGTTCGCTTGACCATGACAATAGTAGTTAAGCCCACCCACAAGCTTTGCCGATGCAACGGTGGTAGTTGATTTATCGGTACTGCCCAGACCTGACGGGTTTCAATCCGATGGTGTCCCGTCTCCACCGTTTTGTGATAATCATACTCAACCCCATGCCAGTTCCGGGCAATAGCCTGCTCAAACCAAGCCGCCACTTGGTCGCTTAGTTTTTTCTGATTGCCTTTGAGGGCTAGCACATACTCTCCTCCGGCTTGCTTGAGCAAGCTGGGCAATCTCTGTCTGTGTTCCCATTGCATCCAGCGTCACCACAGCCCCTTTGAGGTTGAGTAACTTTAGTAGGAGGGGGACGGCTGTAATTTCATTCGACTTGCTATCAACTTTGTGTTGAGCCAGTACCAAGCCGTGTTCACTGCTCCAGGCACTTACACTATGTAGCGCTTTGAGCTTCCCCTCCCGGTCATAGGAACCGGGAGGCCGTCTTGCCGTCGATATGAATTACCTTGATGCCCAGTCTCTCGGTGATGCTGCTCACCCACAAAAGAAAACTCTCCTGTATCGCTTGCGGATCGAGCATCCCAAACACTCGGGCGAAGGTATCGTGGGATGGAACCCCGTGGGGCAAATCTAAAAACGTCTCCAACCAAGATTGCTTAGCCTTGCCATAGGTTTCTATCGCCACAAACCCATCGGCAGCTGAGAGGACTGCCAAAAGAGCAATGGTGATAATCTGTGTCAAACCATGATATTTCGTTCGTTCCACTCGCGGATCTTGGATGTGCTGGAAATAGTTGAGAACACTGTTTCTGAGTATTTTAGCCTCACGCACTTGTTCTGGCCTGACAACGGGACAACCAAAGCCTCTAGCCATACGCTTATTCCGGGATATCCAACCTTAACGTCTATTGAAGATGTCCTCTAGCCAATCTATTATGCACGTTGACTAAGAAAAAATCCCTTTCCTCTTGGTGGCGTTTTGTCAAGTACAATTTATACAAAATTAGATGCGTTTACCCTG
>NZ_JAUBTT010000169.1:0-9494 GCF_036705125.1 Microcoleus sp. B7-D4 | reverse complement strand
CGATTGGGACTTAGTTCATTTGTACTATTTCATCCCCTTTTTGTTGATGTGTGACAGTTGTGGGTGCGGAATGTGGGTTCAAATACAATTGTTTGGGATTGTCGGTGATAATTTCTACCCTTTGATTCAACAGCGGCAGCATCTGGGTAGAAGAACCCTGAAATGGATTTTTACCTTTTAGCACATAGCCGCCAATCAAAGAGAAGTACATTGAAGCTAGGAAAAATACTGTACATAAACCCACAATTAGCAGTGTTTTTTGTTGTGAAAAAGTGGTATAAATGCTCACATATCCTACGATCATAGTTCCAAAAAACAACAAATTTGGCAAGTACAGCCCATCTTCCAGAAACACGCTACCAAAAAACATGAGGGCTACCTGAAAACCAAATAATGCAGCCACCCAACTCCACCCAGTTAGCAACGATGCAGATAGTAGCCAATTCATTGCTATAGTAAGGACGATCGCCATTGCTATTGCCCCAAGTGGTGCTGCATAATCGTACTGTCTGAAGGGAAGAATAACAAAAAATACTAAAGCATACGCAAAACCCGCAAAAGCCAGTGCTAATCCACTAATTATTTGATTCCAGTTCAGCATGGCGATGGATTTTGAGCTTACTACAGTTAAGCGTTCATCTTCTGTTGTGGTAGTAGCCGTTGAAAATTCCCAGCCGACTAAAGCCAGAAATTATAACCGTAGGGTGCGCCACAAGAACCTTACCGCTAGCTATATTGAGGGGAGGGAACTAATTTTTGACACTCTCCGGGCTAAAGCCACGGAGATTCTTAAGACTTAAGTCTTAAATGCGCTGTCAAATCGCATCTACACGCTCGAAACAACTACTGGCACGAGAAGTATTGCTGTTGCGCTTACTTTTGTTTTTAGATTGCTTTCTGATTCCATCAATAATCCAGTTAGGTACGCTCAACGAATCACTATTACGTGTTTGGACAGGCTCGGCATTGCCGAGTAGCGATCCAACCCAGGAGTTTCACCTTATGAAATCGTTTCAACACGTAGATGGTTGTTCTTACTTGCCTGTCTAAATTCTCAGCTTTAGTTGAGAATTTATTAGATATTTTAACAAAGTTTTATAATTAAAGCCGTCCAGCTTATGACGGGGCTTCAAACCCAATTTTGTGGTGAACCAAGCGTGCTCTCCCAGTTTCCCAAGGTGCAAGATGAACCATGACCGAAAGCACAAATCAGCCGGCTCAGAAGGTATAATTTTCCGAAAACCAGATTATTTAGGGTCGATCGACTTAACAAATTGTTGCACAGGCTGTGGTAGAGCCGGCACAAAAGTCTTTCTAAAACCCTTAACATCGAACACTCGCCACAAAATACCTACCGCTACCGTCAAGAAAAATAACGCTCCCAAAAAATTGAACACAGTAGACAGAAAACCGCTGTCCCTTTTTTTCGGAGGTGTAATATGTTTCATGCGATATACAGCCGGCTCGTAATCTCTCGACTCCTCGCGATTGCGGGGCGGCGTTTTGGGCCGCGAACTCGCACTGCGCTTCTGAGTCAAACCCGTTTTATTAGTTTTAGTAAAACTGCTGGGCGACTTTAGCTCAGAAGCGCCGCGGGTTCCCGTTAACTTGCTAGCAGAAGCCCCCGTTTGGCCAACAGCAGCATCCTGAATTCTGCTGTTAGGGCGCTGAGTCGATTTGCGCTCGGCGAGGGTACGCATCAAACTTTGCAATTGCTGAGTCGCCGCCGGCGGGCGTTCCCCTTTCCTCGCCCAATTTAACAGCATCGCCCCGGTAATCCCGCAGAGATTCGTAGCGCCTACAGAAGCCAGCCGCTTCAGCAGAGGCTGGCTATTGGACACAAAAATCACCAATGCCTCCGGGTGTTCCTGAGCCAAACCGTAAACGCACTGAGCCGTCGCCACCACGAGCATTGCTGGCTTGCTTTGATTTTTGATCGAAGGTTCCAGAGCTCGGTGTGTTTCCTGAGCGTCAGTTGCAATCCAGCCACTGTCGGCAAAAAATCGCATAAACTCTCTAGCTACTTGCTCTTGAGCTTTTTCCACCGCTTGCCCTGTCAGACGATCTATTTCGTCGTACACTACTTCCGGGATATAGCAAGTTCCCACCTTGGAATATTCTTGCCACACTTGGGTTCGGCCCGTCATTAAAACATCTGCATCAAAAGTTACCAATACAGGAGGAAGTTGATTAGCCATGACTTTATCCTATAGGCTCAGATAAGTTATTTAAACTTAATCGATCAAGTTTAAACAAATTTTGGGTTATAAAAAAATCAACTTTTGGTAATAGATAAATTGCCCAGGGCGGGGATCTTAATTGGAAATTAGTAGTTAGGAACCCGATCGCCCTTCAGTTCCCACTTCGATCGCTCAATTCCTAGATTCCACTAATTTACCGCAACCCAAGAGCCTATTACCAAAGATGCCCGACTACTGCTAGTTCCCGATTCCCAGACGGCCAGCCAAAGCCGGAGTCAAAGGCAACAGGGCAGCAATCATCAAGAACAAAGCTAGCAAACCCAAAGCCGCGCGAGCGTCGTCAGGCTCAGTCAGCTCGTTGAGGCTCGGCCGCTCCAGATTCCGCTGTAAAATCAGAATCACGATCGCCCAATACAGAGCCAAAGGATTAACTAAAGAAACGATGGCCAGCACCACAAAAGTCGCCAAAGTAGTGCGGCTGGCTATTTTCCGACCGTAGATGGCTTGCACGATTCTACCCCCGTCCAACTGTCCCGCCGGCATCAAATTAATCGCCGTTATTACCAAGCCCAACCAACCGATAACTACCAGCGGGTGAACGTCAACAATCTGCTGCTGCAACGCCGAACCCAAAACCACTTTTGCCAAAGTTCCCACCAAAACCGAGCCCTTGAAAAATTCTGCGGGAATTTGAAACAAACTGCCGGGGTGAGACAGCAGCAAACCCGTTACCAGCATTAGCACAGAAACTATTCCCCCAGCCGCTGACCCGGCAAAAGCAATGTCAAACAAAACTTTACGGTTGGGCAGCAGCGACTCAAAACGGTCGATCACTCCAAAACAACCTATCTGCAAAGTTGGTATAAAAAATGGCCAACTCAAGCCAACCTTGTACCGATTTGCCAGCACTCGGCGAGCAATTTCCCCAGAGCCTAAAACCGCCCAAATTCCGGCTGCAATTGGCAAAACTTCTAGATATCTAGCCGGCGAGTTAAAGAAATCGAAACCTAGCAGCAAACCGCCTGTCTCTAAGCTAGTAGCAATTGTTGCCAGCAGCAGCACGACTGCTAGGATTTTTTGAGACAGGGTTGTTGGCTGCGGGTCGTTGGTGCTGGGCAAGATAATAACTACGGGCTTGTCGTCCTGATTTTCTACTAAAAATAGGCGGTAGCGATCGTTTAATCTTTCTTCCAAACTTGCCGTCAAACGTGAGTGTACTTGTTCTGGGTCTCCCCGGAGATTGCCTTTCAAGATTACCCCATCTTGATAGGGAATCGTTTCTGTGGCAAAGAAAGTATCAATTCCAAAGATGCCTTTAATTGCCTTGAGGTCTTCAACTGGAACAGGAATTATTTCTGATTCATTATTCGCAGGCGACGAGGTGACGATCTTAATGGTTTCTGGGCCTGGTGGTCGCTGCGACTCAGGGGCCGAGAAAGCATCGCTTTGGGACTTTACCTCAGCAGCATCCGGCCTCGGCAGCACTGTATCAGATGCAGCCTTACGCAATTGCCGGCCCAGATAAATGTACAATCCCGTGGATGCCACTAGCAGCAACAATACCGCCACTAGATTGAGGTAAATTCCGGCGGCGAACAAACCAAAGAACAGCAGCCAGGGACTCATCAGCGCAACAGACTGCAACCAAGCCAAAATTCCCAGTTTGCCAAAAGGTCTGGCGCGATAAAATCCCCAACCCAGAATTCCCAGAGCAACCAATACGAGCGCAATTGTTGCCGTATTTTCCGATGCAACTATAGGCATTCCGGTTGCTTGCGCCAATAGGGGCTTTAATTGGTCGATCGCGCTGCGGTCGAGTAATAGCATTAAATTTTGGGGAACATGAAATAGAGTTGTTGGGAACATATCCAAACCTGTCGGAAACTAGCCTGATTACTAAGGATAACCTCTGAGGGCTACTCGGCCCACAACCTGCTGTTGCTGTTTGAACATCGCAGGAGCTAGGCTATTGACACAATCGACTTTTTATGATACCACATCGGCTGTGGCAAACCTATACTCAGAAGGGTAGCAGTGTCTACCGACAGGATGCCGGGATACCACCTGACCCAGATAGGCAGTGTTTCGCATTTGTTGTGCGAAACAAAATGCGAAACAAATGCGAAACAAATAAGGTTTAAGCCGCTCTCTACTTTTCGGTAAAGAACGGCTCAAAGCGTTGATGCTATTAGGTTTTATCTACGGGTACGGCAGGACTTGAATCAAAGCCTCGCTCTTGAATTACGAATTTCCGTCGTTCTAGCCATTTTTTGCACCCACTCTGAAAGTCCTGTTTTTGATTTGAGCGAACACTGAGCGACTTGCTGTAGGCTGAGTACATCAGTCGAACTCAGCACTATCAGAGTAGGGAGCGAGAGATGAGCGAAAAATCTAATCCTGTCACTGCAAGTACCACCGCAGACTACCTTATTGGCTACGAGCGGATTCTAGACTACTTCCAACAAGCACAGAAAGAATGCCCCAAGGGCGTAGGGCTAAAAAGAGACAGGAAAGCGAGCGGTGGTTACATAACGTTGCAATTCAAGTTAGGTGACAAGCGGGTCAACAAGACTTGTGGGTGCTACCTGACCATGCAAGGTATCACTGATGCTCTGAGGAAAGCTCATCTAGTTGCTAGCGGTTTACAGTCCTTCTCTAGCGAGAGTCGGTTTTTAGCCTGGTATGATGATGTTATTTTGGATAAAAACGTCATCAAAAATGATTTGATAACGTTTGGTCAGGCGATAACAAAAGTAGAGAAAGAATACTGGGATGGACGCACTAAACGCCGTCAACAACGTGACAGGAGTAGTATTAGTCAGCAACGTACTTGGAGTGCCGTTTACGGTGACTACTATAAGCTGTTGCCACAAGATAGGGTCGTAAACCTAACAGATGTTCTGTCCGCAGTTAACGGTAAAAAACAAGGAACCAAGTGCTTTAAAAATTGCTTGTGTGCCATGAAAAAGCTTGCTGAGACTATTGACAGTGCCGACTTATTGGGCAGGCTCAAAGAGATTGACGGTAGACAAACAGAATTTCGTGAAGACCTTCAAACTTTATCGGTTGATGAGTTTTTAAAACTTCGCGAAGTGGTTTTAGATGTTCCCAACAACAAACGATACCATTTGGAATCACGTAGGCGGTGGATGTGGGTATTCTCAATGCAGTTGGTGTATGGCTTTCGAGTTCATGAAGTTTTTGCGATTCAGAATATTGACAAGCCATTTAAGACGAAAGATGGTGTTATTATTCCTGCCTTGAATGAACCGGTAAACAAACAAATGATTGCCGTAGTAGGCGATAAGACTTTACTAGATACTACAACCAAGACGGGCTACAGGTTGTGTATACCCATGCTCCCTCCTACTCATCCTGACTTGATGGAATGTTTAGAAATCAAATCAGGCAACTTGCCTGATGTTAGAACATCGTCAAACAATCCAAAGACGATTAGTGGGCTATACAGTGACCGCGCACAAACTATCTTAAGAAGATGGGACAAAGGCTTTACCCAAACCCACGCTTTACGTCACTTAGCGAATCTCAACGGTCAAATGGCGGGGATGTCTCAGGAGACAAGAGCTAAGAGTTTGGGGCATTCAACACAGATGAATGAAGGTACTTATAAAAAACGAGCCAATACTCAGACAACGATTGATTTACTAACTCAGTCCACAACAGAAGCTATTCCATTGGGTAGTGCAATTGGAGTGCTTAAACAGCTAGGAAGTGATGTGAAAAATGTCAAACTGCTAGCCGCTATTTATGGCATTACGCCCGACGAAGTGATGGAGTTGCTTGCCGAATAATTTGAAACAAAACTTTACACTTCCTGTGTTGACAAGGAAGTGGAAGTCTGCAATCGTGAGTAACTAAGGAAGATTGATGCGCGGTTGACGAGCACTGGAAATGCTAGCCAAACCACGACTTCCCCAAACCGTTCTCTTACAACGTTTGGAGCCTATAAATTATGCCACTTTCAGCCGATTGTCCTAACGGACGATCGCAACTCTTAATGATTGAGTTGACGGGGTTTTGCCATGACTAAACCTACCGTCAGCTACCGTCGCATTGACCAATTAAAGGCGATCGCCTTTGACCGTGGTTTCACCAACGAAGACGCCAGACAGTTTGGGAAACTCAGCAAAACTGCTACATGGGAAGCACTGCTGGAACTGTACCTCGTTGCCGGTGAATCATTTGACACAGTGAATGTAGACACTCTACTAGATACTCTACTAGACACACCGCTAGACACTTTAGACACAACACCTGAACCGCTTGACACAGGTGAAACAGTCGCAAACAGTCGCAAGCAGTCCGACTGTTTGTATACCTTGACGGAACCACTAGACACAGCGCTAGACACTGTAGACATGGAGGGTGTAGACACTGTAGACACCCTTGATTGGACTAACGACGGTTCATTCCCTGTGTGCGGTTTCACCCGCCAGACTTCCACCAGCTTTTTAGACTGGGTTGACATCTCTCAACTCATTGCACTCGTACTCACATCGGCGGGGGTGTTTGTGCTGGCTATGTCTATGTGGCGACAAATCAACCCCTTGAATTTATTTCCCTCCCCAGTTCGCATCAACATTCAAATCGGGACAAAATTATGAGCTTACAACTACGCCTTTTTGGCGGAAATTCTGATGCTGGAAAACTCACGGCTAGCAACGACGGCGGACACGCTATCGACAAATCAAAAGTTTTGGCAAGCACCGACGCAAGTGTCATCACACCGCTAAATCCTGGTAACTTTTCCAGCATTCGTAGTGCTCCAGTTGTACCAGCACCGCGCTATTTCACGAAGGAAGAAGCGGACGCTATGAAGGATTTAGCAAAGGAGAAAACAGACGGGGCAAAACAATCTAAACGTGCCTATGAAGCGCTGGCAAAAGTTGAAGAAGCCGATGCTAAAGTTCACCGTCATCACCGCAAATATGAGGGTGCTGTGGCCGATAATGAACTGGGCAAAAAACGCTCAGACACTCGACTAGCTAAGCACTTGCACAGTTTGCGTCCCGGCTATGCCCGACTGGGTTTAGGGATTGATAAGGCTGACAGTGATGCTCGGACTCGCATTGATGAAATCAAGGCAAAACTCACAGGAGGGACTCACTAAATGAAAGCGATGTATCTGGCTAACTACTTCGTTGCCGGATGCGTCGCTTTCTCCCTTTTGGGGTGGATAGCGAGTCTGCATCCGATGGCAATGAAAGCCGTTTTATTCTTGCTAGCAGCGATTGCGATTGCTTGGGGGTTGAGCTGGTTACTTGACTACTCCCTGAGTAAGTTGCTTAAGGTTTCAGTGGCCGATTTACAAGCGCTTTTAATCGGCGGTTTAGCGATGCTGTTGATTGGTTTGGGGGTGTTTCTATGCAGCTAAAACTGTTTGTATTGAGCGCGTCCTCTGTCGTGTTGTGGCTGACTCCACTAGCAGCCCTGGACAAAAAGCTAAACACTCATAAAGCACTGCAAGGTGTCAGTTTGTGTGCTGCGATCGCTTGCTCTGTGGTCGCTGGTAATATCGCTCGCGAACAGTCAGAACAAGATGAAATCGAGGCGATGAAAGCTAAGGCTATCAAGGCTGATACGATTGACGAAATCAGTACATCTGTTTACATTTCTCAACAACAGCGACAGCAAGAAGCTGAACAAATTTTGAACCCGCGAGAACAGCTAGAACGCTTACTGGCACTGACTTATGACGGGGAAGAGGAATCAGAACCGATCGCCCAAAAACAACTAGCTGAACCCGAACAGAACGACTCTCAGAACGCTGAATCAGAACGCGCTGAACGAGCGCTGCAACTGAAGGCTAAGGGATGGGGTAAAGCGAAAATCATCCTTGAGGTATGGGGGGTTAGCAAGGGAGGCTCACCAAAATACAAAGCTGCTGAATCTGAGTATAAACGCTTAATAGAAGGAGGATGAAAACGTGGGCTGGGGGGGGGGAGCCGGGTATGGCCCGCCCCCCCAGCCGCGATAGTTAGAATTTATGGCGCCGCAGGCCAACCGGGGCGAGTAATACCCGGTATAACAGAAATAAGATAAAGAAATATAATACTTAGGGGGGATACAGAGTAAGGGTTGTAGCTAAATGTGATTGTGTAACCAAAAGTTAATTGTGTAACAAAATGAGAGTCAAAAAAAACAAGGTAGGCGGTTTGAGGTTGCGGGCGGGCAGACCTTATAAATGGCAAGTTGCTGGAAAAACTAAGTTGGTACGGATACCTGCGCTTTATGTAGAGAGGATTTTGCAAGTAGTTTCTTATATGGATGCAAATGAAGGGCAACTTCCTGCTTCTGTAGCTTTTTTCATTACTCCTCCCGATTGTCCGCTTCCTGGATATAAAGCTCGTCCTCAGTTACCATACCCTAGAAATTACAGCGACACTAAGTAGCAACTGACAAAAATTTTGAGTGGCAGCTTGTCCGCGATGATTTTTGTTGTAGGGGAAATGATTTCAATCGGACAAGTTGACGCCAAAATTTTAACGAAGTGGTGTCAGTTGCGGTCGGGTAAGCCCTAGAATTTAAAGTGGTGGAGCCTCAACCTTGAGCAATCGGGGTGCATCCGGTAGGCAGCCCAAAGAAATGCTTTGCAAGAGAAAGAGTAGGTGGGTTTGTTGCTCGGTCGATGGTGACGAATGAATCCGGGAATCTCCCAAAGTAGGTTGCTAGGAGGGGCGGGTTAAGACCCGATAGACAGGCAGTACCGTGAAACGACTGCGCGTGCATACGACCCACCAAAACTTAAGCTGGACTCTCATTTGCACGAGGAAGACTGGCTTTTTAACGTCATACCCTGACGCCAGAAAAGCTGGTTCCACTTGAGCTTTCAATTTTTCAAAAACCTAACTAAACACCAAAAAACCGCTGCTCGAAGATTGGAACCCTTACGCAACGGTTTTGAGGCTTTATCCACATTCAGACTCGCTGTGGGCGAGCTAAATTTATGTACGACAATTCTACTCCAGATAACGAGCAAATTTCAAGCACCCCCAAAAAATTCGACATCCGCGACCATCTCAACAAACTGGAACCAGGCAAAGCCAAAAATTACTATATTTGCCCTGTTTGCGAGGGCCACAGTTTAGGGATTAACTCCAAGAACGGTAAGTACCAGTGCTGGACAAACGCTTGCTCAACCGCTGATATTCGGGAAGCTATCCGGCCACTGGCTGAATTTTTAGCAGAGTGCGAGGAAGAAAAACTTAAGCAACAGGTAAGTAAACCACAGGCATCAAAGCCAAAAGCCAAAAAGAAGGAATACCTACCCGT
>NZ_JAUBTT010000168.1:0-9497 GCF_036705125.1 Microcoleus sp. B7-D4 | reverse complement strand
TTAAGTTATTAATACATTACTTGAAGTTTGACGATATTCCCATTCCTGGGGTATTCATACCTTGATTCAGCAACGCCTTAGTCTGTTCGTCAATTTACCGATAATTTAGTAACTAAAACCTAGGTAAATCTAGGTAAAATGTCAACGGCTGTGAACCGCTCCTAAAAACCTACAGAAATCTCTAAATCAAACTTAGCGGTCTATGTTTTGCCTAGAGCAAGTGCTATATGCTTCCTGATTGCTCAGGTTGGCCTACTCTTCCCAGTTAGAGACTGCCTAATTAGCAGAGGACTTGAAATATTTGGTTTTTTTGACGATCCGTTTGAGCAAGAGTGTTTTTCTGTGGTTTTCACACCCAGTAAGCTTTATTCTTCCCGCACTAATCAAGCGTTTCCCCAGTTTATCACAATTCTTGTTGGTTTCCGTCTAATTCTTAGAAAAACCTAGACAAACCTACGTATTTTGGCAACTGCTTAAAACCCCTAACTCTGCGAAATAACCCAAAGGCGGTAGCATAGTTTGGGAAACGGCATCAACTGAAGATGAACTTAGCGCCAGCAACAGTCCTGCAACAGGGCAAATACAAAATTAACGCGACTTTAGGCATAGGAGGGTTCGGCATCACTTACCGAGCTATCCACACCCATTTAAACCAAACCGTCGTACTCAAAACCCTCAACGAAAGTCTGCGCCAACACCCAGAATCTGCCCAATTTCAGCAGCAGTTTATTGCCGAAGCCCAAAGCGTGTCGCGGTGTCAGCATCCCAACATAGTCAGGGTAATTGACTTTTTTGAAGAAGCCGGACAGTCTTTTATCGCAATGGACTACATTCCCGGCCAAACTCTCGCCCAAATAGTCGAAACCGATCGGCCGCTGCCAGAAGCCCAGGCCCTTCACTATATTCGGCAAATAGCCTCAGCCGTAAGTACAGTTCACCACAGCGGATTGCTGCACGGAGATATCAAGCCAGAAAATATTATCCGGCGAGCCGATTCTCACGTAGTAATGTTAATAGATTTCGGAATTGCGCGCGGCTTTACCGCCGGCACCAAACAAACCCACACTAACTTGCTCTCCCCTGGGTACGCGCCGATCGAACAATACCTCTATGACGGTAAATGTACACCGGCCACTGACATCTACGCGATCGCAGCCACCCTCTACTACTTACTCTCCGGCGTGGCGCCCGTAGCAGCACCCCTGCGCGATCGTATTCCCCTGACTGAGTTGCGGCAATTTCAGCCCAACCTCAGCCCAGGAATCGAGCGAGCCATCCTTCAGGGACTCGAAATCGACCCCCACAACCGCCCTCAGACAGTGGAAAATTGGCTCACCATGCTGCAAGAAACAGAACGAGTATCAGCAAACAGAAAAGGCAAGCAAAGTCTGCGATTGCCCGCACCTCCCCCGCCGCAGTTGACTTTGCTGGCGTTTGTCGTAACGGCTGCAATTGCAGGCTGGATGGGTTTTGACCTGGCTTGGCACTACAACCGCACCAGTCTCAGCAGCAATCGCTCCCAAATTGAATCCTTCCCATCTCTGGAAGATTTGCTCAAATCCCGCGATTTGTCAGGGCCGATGTTCGGGCAGCCGTCTGTCGAAAGCAGCCCTCTCTACCCGATCGAACTCAACAAGCGTCCCAAACCCCCCTTAGACAGCAGCAACATTCCCGAACAGATCGAGCCCTCAGAAACTAGCGCAGAACCTTCTGAGTCTCCAAGCCCGGAAACTCCCGCCCCAGAACCCGAAGCGGAACCGGAGCCATCCCCGACGCCCGATCCCGCAGAGGAGCCTTCTGAGTCCCCCATTCCAGAGCCTCAAGCCCAAATCGAGCCAGAGCCCCAACCAGAAGCCGCACCGGTACCGGAAGTTGCGCCCCTGCCGCCAGAACCGCCCGCCGCACCCGCCCCGCCTGCCGCTGAGAGTGCTAGCGCTGAAACCCTGCCGCCGTCGGAATCCCCGTCGCCAGTAATATCGTCGCCGATCGAGCGATCGCCTGAGCCTGCGATACCAAGTCCCAGTGGCAACAATTCAGATAGTTCGATCGCACCTGATTCACCACCCCCTGTGGCAGAACCCACAGTGCCTTTTCCCGAACCTGCGACAAATTAGTATGGTTTTTGTTGGTTAAAAGTGCGGACAAATACTTGATTTTATGACTCAGCAAATATCTGCTCAGTAGTTGAGATAATAAAGCCAAACCTAGCCAACGACTATCTTCCAAAAACTTCCGTCGAATCTGGAAATCCCAACAGTCGCCGTCTGAGTTTATCGAATATTTCCTATTCCCTGTGAAATCCAAATGCCCGCAAAAAAATGCAGGACGCTTTCCTATTTTGATTTGAATTATGTTAGAATATGTGCGCGGCGCTGAGGTGGTGTGAGGTCGCGTATTAATACTGCCAAGCTGCAAACATTTTGGTATAAAGCAACCCCCATCTGGAATTTGAGCGAGTGTAAGCGAGGCTTCGGGGCTAAGCCGTTGCGCCTTAAACTGTTCTAACTCTCAAGAATCCCATCCCCGACACTCGGGGAGGGAGTGTCAATTCCCCCAAAATTCCTTCCTTTGGGAGCAAGCATCCTTGGGGACAAGCAAGTTATAATTTGTTGCGGAAGCGCACAGAGATTTTTTGTCAGGAACCTCAGCCCTGACGGCATGAGGCTTGAAGGAGAAATCTAACAAGCCGTTCTGACGGGCCTCAGTCTTAACTGACTACGTTTTTCGAGTCACGACATCCTGGGATGCGTAGCTAGTCCTTTGCTCTGTCGTTGAGAGTTAAACAGTTCTAAGGTAACAGGAACAGTGCTTTCAACCTAACAAGCTCACTAAACAAAGGCGCGTGCTAACTTTACTCCGAAAAGAGATTGAGGCAACCATACCTCACGCCTTGGGGCAACCATACCCCTCCACCCCGCGAGGGGATTCAATTCAATGTAAAGCCGTCCTAAAAGGACGGGGTTTCAAACCCATAGTTCTGATGAGTAAACCCCCAGTTCATGCTTTTTTTGTAGGCAGAGCACTTGCCGAAGCACTGTACGAGCAATTAGAAAGCGCAGCAACCAACGCTTTCTCTGAACTCGGCAAATTTGACGCCGAACAAAGAGAACGCCTGCGGCAGTTCACCGATCGAGTTGTGGAACGGGCAAATCGTGCTTCGGATGAGGCGATGCAGACCAGAACTGGCACTGCAAGCACCACAACTATTCAAGACATCCATCCCGCTGATTTGCAAGCGACTATTGACGAGCTGCGCGCCGAAGTGGCTCTGGTGCGATCGGAATTACAGCGTTACCGCAGCAGTTTGCCCTAGCGATCGACTCGACCACAACTATTATTTACTACGTGAGCGCATTGCTTTGCGCTCCTGCGCTCCTACTTTCAATCAAAGCAACAACATAAAATAAGCAATTTGGGAACCCAAGTGTCTGCTCTCCTTGATGACTCTGTTAATCGCCAGCGCTCCCCCAAGCACACTGGCGAAGCCGATGAGCAAAAAACTGCTAGTAAATCCTACAAAAGTAAAGCTTATCGCTGGAATCGCGAAAAATACTCCCGGAAGCGGCGCTTCTTCGACATTTGGGCCTTTGTCTTGCTCTGGCTGGCTTCCCTCTGGCTCGACAGCAAAAATTGGAGCTACTGGGGAGGCGTGACTGAAGAAAAGAAAGTTGCCAGACGCCGCTTTCAAGCTATCTGGGTTCGAGAAACACTCTTGGATTTGGGGCCAACTTTCATTAAAGTGGGGCAGTTATTTTCTACCCGCGCCGATTTGTTCCCGGCAGAGTTTGTCGAGGAACTTTCTAAGCTGCAAGATAAAGTGCCTGCTTTCAGCTACGAGCAGTTAGAGGTAATTGTCGAGCAAGATTTGGGCAAGACAGTTCAAGAACTCTACCGCAGCTTTGACCCAGTGCCCCTGGCTGCTGCCAGTCTGGGTCAGGTACACAAAGCTCAACTGCATTCGGGCCCGGAAGTGGTGGTCAAGGTGCAGCGACCGGGACTGCGGAAACTGTTCGAGATCGATTTGCAAATTCTTAAGGGAATTGCCCGCTACTTTCAAAACCATCCTAAGTGGGGCCGCGGTCGAGATTGGATGGGGATTTATGAGGAATGCTGTCGCATTCTGTGGCTGGAAATTGACTATCTCCATGAAGGCCGCAATGCTGATACTTTTCGCCGCAATTTTAGCAACTGTGACTGGGTGCGGGTGCCGAGGGTTTATTGGCGGTATGCGGCTCCGCGAGTGCTGACTTTGGAATACCTGCCAGGGATTAAAATCAGCCACTACGAAGCTTTGGAAGCGGCCGGTATCGATCGTAAATTAATTGCTCAGTTGGGGGCAAAAGCTTATTTGCGGCAGTTGCTCAACGACGGCTTTTTCCACGCTGACCCACACCCCGGCAACATCGCTGTTAGTGCTGACGGTTGTCTGATTTTCTACGATTTTGGCATGATGGGGCAAATCCAGTCGAACGTCCGCGAAGGACTGATGGAGACGCTCTACGGCATTGCTTCCAAGGATGGACAGCGGATTATGGATTCTCTGATCAATTTGGGAGCTTTGGTGCCAACGGGTGATATGAGTCCGGTGCGCCGCAGCATCCAGTATATGCTGGATAACTTCATGGACAAGCCTTTTGAAAATCAGTCTGTGGGCGCGATTACGGACGACCTTTACGATATTGCCTACAACCAACCTTTTCGCTTCCCAGCTACTTTTACTTTTGTAATGCGAGCTTTTTCCACCATCGAAGGGGTGGGCCGAGGCTTAGATCCCGAGTTCAACTTTATGGAGGTGGCACAACCTTTTGCCATGCAGCTTATGACTAATGGAAATGGCCATGATACAAGTAGCAGCATTTTTAACGAAATCGGCCGTCAGGCGGCTCAGGTGAGTTCGAGTGCTTTGGGTTTGCCCCGCCGGATTGAGGAGACTATTGATAAACTCGAACAGGGAGATTTGCGGATTCGCGTCCGTTCGGCCGAAACAGAACGCTTGCTCCGCCGGATGAGCAGCGCTCAAATGGGCACGAATTATGCTTTGCTGATGAGTGCTTTTACTTTGTCGGCGACAATTTTGTTTGTCAGCAATCAAGTCTGGCCGGCTGTCGCTGTTGCCGTGCTGGCGGCGGGTGCAGGGTTTGCTCTTATGCGTTTGTTCAAGCGGATCGATCGTTTAGACAGGATGTCATAATTGTGCAATTTGCGATTTGAAATTTCAGGTTTGAGATTTCTCGCCAGCCCAAATTTGACATCGAATGTTAAGTTTTGGCTGGCTGACCACAGAGTGCTGAAATTTACGACAATTACGCGCTTTGAGGCTAAAAACCCGGTTGCTGCCTAGATTTCTCGCCAGCAAAACCTCGGATTTTGGGTAGAAATCCAGTTTTTTTTGCAGGTGCTGCTTAATTTACTGGATTTACCGAAATTTTAAGATGGGATTACCATCATACGATCTACAATTTGACATCCACCCCGCCCTATAAGGGCGAGGATTCCTAAGACTCACAACTTAGGTTTCTGCTTCTTTCCCTGACGGGGATTTCGCACCAGCCTTAACAGATTTACTCTGTTGGGGTCTTACAGTCGCTCCACAGACTGATACGGCAAGCCCTGCCGCCAAAATATTTTTCGCAGCGTTAATATCACGATCATGGTGAGTACCGCACTTAGGGCAATCCCATTCCCGGATATTTAACGGCAACTTGTCAACAATGTGGCCACAATTGCCACATCGCTTAGAACTCGGAAACCAGCGATCAATCTTAATTAAAGTGCGACCATACCAATCACACTTGTAATCAAGTTGTCTGACCAATTCCCCCCAGCTTGCGTCACTTATAGAAGCGGCGAGTTTCCGATTTTTAACCATATTCTTCACAGCTAAGTCTTCTACGGCGATGGCGCAAGTTTTCACGCACCAACCGCGTCGTTAACTTGTGAAGATTATCTTTCCTTGCATCAGTGATCTCTTGATACACTTTCGCTACTTTAAGTCGTGCCTTGTAACGATTATTTGATCCCTTTTGCTTACGACTTAAAGCTTTCTGCGCTCTTCTAAGTTTGCGATACTTTGCTTTGAATCCTTTGGGATTGACAATCTTTTCGCCAGTGTTCAAGGTAAGCAAGCTGGTAATTCCCAAATCGATACCGACTTGATTACCTGTTTCGGGTAATTTTTCAATTTCTACATCTACCAGTAGAGAAACTGACCACCTGCCCGATGGTGCAAGCTTTACCGTAATAGTTGATGGTATGGCACCATCAGGTAATATACGGCTCCAGCGAATTGGCAATGCTGGTGTGTTTTTTGCTAAGTAGATTTGTCCATCTCTGAACTTAAATGCCGACTTAGTAAATTCTGCGCTGCCACCGTTACGTTTCTTTTTGTAGTTAGGGTATTTTGCTCGCCCATCAAAAAAATTGGTGTAAGCCGTCTGTAAATGTCTCAAGCATTGCTGCAAAGGCACGCAGCTAACTTCGCCCGTGAAAATCTAGTTCTTCAGTTTTCTTCCATTCGGTTAACATTGAAGAAGTCTCAGCATATCCTACTCGTTTCTGTTCTGTGTACCAAGCTTCAGTCCTTGTGGCTAAAGCACGGTTGTAGACCAAACGAGCACAACCCAGAGTACGTCGCAACAAATTTTCCTGTTCCGGCGTTGGGTATAATCGATAGCTGAAGGCTTTTAGTGTCATGCTTACTTTAAATGTGCTGTTTTACATAGTAGCACCTCTTATGTAAGATGGTACGTCTTAACAAAAATCTATGTAAAGCCGTCCTACAAGGACGGGGTTTCAGACCCATTTTTTCTGATGAAACGCTCTTTCGCAGGTAAGACAGACACAGGGCTAGTTCGTTCCGTAAATCAGGATTCGTACTACATAGACTCTGACGGGCGATTTTTCATAGTGGCCGACGGAATGGGAGGACACGCCGGAGGTCAAGAAGCCAGCCGGATTGCGACTCAGGCGATTCAATCTTATTTGCTCGAACATTGGGAAGGGCCAGAGGATTCTCCGCTGTTGTTGGAAAAGGCTTTCTTAATTGCCAATCAAGCAATTTTGACGGATCAGCTCGACCACCCGGAGCGTGCTGATATGGGAACTACGGCTGTGGTTCTAATGTTTAGGGATGAGGGCCGACCCTGGTGCGCTAATATCGGGGACTCTCGCTTGTACCGACTGCACGGATCTCGCTTGGAACAGATTACTGAAGACCAGACTTGGGTGGCTCAGGCTGTGAAAAGAAAGGCTCTAACTCCTGACCAGGCTCGCACTCATCCTTGGCGTCACGTTTTGTCCCAGTGTTTGGGCCGCGATGATTTGCGGGAGATAGATATTTTGCCGGTGGACGTGCAGCCTGGGGATCGCTTGCTGCTCTGCAGCGATGGCTTGACTGAAGAACTTTCCGATCCTTTGATAGCTTCGCCTCTGAAGTCGATTCGCGCCTGCGAGGGCGCTGCAAATGCTTTAATTCAAGCAGCTAAGGATAAAGGTGGACGCGATAATATTACTGTGGTGATCGTAACGATCGACCTCAAATAATATTCATCGCCCGATCGCACCCGACTATCTAAAATCGAAAAAGTGAACAATCTAAAATCTAAAATCTAAAATCTAAAATTGAATGACCCGCGTTATCGGTTTGATCAGCGGCACGTCGGTGGATGGCATTGATGCTGCTTTGGTGGATGTGGTCGGTTCCCAAACAGACTTGAAAGTGCAATTGGTGGCCGGCAAGACTTTCTCTTATCCTGCTAATTTGCGATCGCAAATTCTCTCGGTTTGCAGTGGCTCAGCTTTGTCAATGGCTGAACTAGCCCAATTAGATGATGCCATCGCCCAAGAATTTGCTACGGCGGCATTGACAATTCAAGCAGAATATGATAAAGCCGAATTAATCGGCTCTCACGGTCAAACTGTCTACCACCGACCTGCTGGGAAATCCCAGAAAGACAGGGCCGGTGCGTTAATGGGCTACAGCTTGCAACTGGGGCGGGGCGCGCTAATTGCGGAATTGACAGGAATTACTACTGTGAGTAACTTTCGATCGGCAGACATTGCTGCCGGAGGTCAAGGAGCACCCTTAGTGTCAATAGTTGATGCCTGCCTGCTAGCGGACCCCAACCTCAGCCTCTGCATCCAAAATCTGGGGGGAATTGGCAATGTTACCTATCTTCCGGCTAGGGGAAAAGGGGGAAACAATGACGAGTCTGAGATTTTCAGTCTTGGGGATGGCATATCGGGCTGGGATACAGGCCCGGCTAATTCCCTGTTAGATTTGGCAGTACAGCACTTCTCAGGCGGCACTAAGACGATCGACGAAGGTGGAGTTTGGGCAGCATCGGGCACTCCCTGTCAAGCTTTAGTCGAGGATTGGCTCGCCTCAGACTTCTTCCGCCAAGCACCGCCGAAATCAACGGGGCGAGAGCTATTTGGTGTAGACTATTTTGACAGATGTTTGGTCGAGGCCCAAGGTTACAACCTCAGTCCTGCTGACGTGCTGGCTACTCTGACAGAACTGACTGTTGCCTCGATCGTTCACAGTTACCAAACTTTTTTACCGGCTATGCCCGATCGAGTTTTACTATGTGGGGGTGGCAGCCACAATCTCTACTTAAAACGCCGATTGCAATCTCAATTGCATCCAGTGCAAGTGTTGACTACTTCTGAGGCAGGCTTGAATGTAGATTTTAAAGAGGCGATCGCTTTCGCGGTTTTAGCCGCATGGCGGGTTCGGGGCATTCCCGGCAATCTGCCTCAAGTGACTGGTGCCCGGACATCGGTACTTTTAGGAGAAATTAACTCTTGTTGGCACAGTTGGGCGTGATAGCATAGAGTCTGAGGGACAACGGCTGTGCGTTGTTGCACCAGCATTGTAGCCAGCAGGAAAAGCATAGGAACAGCACTGTGGCTCACACGTTTTTAATGGAATCTGGCCAATGGACGCTCGAAGGAAGCTGGATTGAGCGCAATGGCGTGCCAATTACGGTTAAGGGCAAAACTTTAGTGAGCTGGAACCGAACAGATTGGTTCAGTATGGTGACCAAGCTCGTATTTCCTGGAGGCGATCGCGAAGAGATTATTTTGCAGTACCGAGGACACCTCAACAGCGATGAACGGCAGTATACTTTTGTACTCCAACACAGCGAACTCGCCCGCGTCGAGGGCGAAGGTTGGATTGCTCCCCAGTCGATCGTCCAGCGTTATTGGGTATTGGGAGACGAACGCCAGCGGCGGACGGGTTTTGATACCCTTCACCGGGTTGATGACAACCGCTACTACCAATCTAGCGGCATCATGTCTGGTCATTACTTGACGAGTACAATGGAGGCGACTCTGGAACGTCAGGGGGAATAACTCTTTCTAGAGTCCACATTTGCGAGTTCTAGGGTTTGATGTGAAAATTGAAGGTTTTGCTAGTCGGAGCTAGTCCCTAGGTAGCGAATAAATAGACAAAATGATACACTTATAGACAAATATGCGGTGTACCATTTTGT
>NZ_JAUBTT010000251.1:0-1589 GCF_036705125.1 Microcoleus sp. B7-D4 | reverse complement strand
AAGCGAAGCAGCCGGCTGATGTCGATGATGGCGAGGGAATCGTTCGTCCGATAGCCAGCAAGAGCGCGATCGCCTTGACACCTAGGATTACCGCATTCATGAGGGTGCATTGTTTTTCTTTAAAAGTAATAAATAAAGCTTTGTACGGACAAAAACATTGCTTGCTACCGATTGAGAACAGCCATAACCAGCCTCAACCAGCAAAGGCAGTCTCTGCACAAAAAAGCAGCAATTTGACCGAAAAAGTCAGGCATTTGCAGGATATTTTCAGGTAAATACAGGTAAAGTGCAGCCCCTGCAAATACCTGCTTTCCGCCTGACTTTATACTGCAAACCCCTGACTTTATACTGCACTTGCCTGACTTTAGCGCTCCGCAACAATTAGCTAATTTTTTAGCCTTTTTAACAAAAACTGAATTGACTTAATAGTCAAGTTCCGGCATCGGAATTGAATAAAAAATCAAGTTGAGCAAGTGTGAGAAAATTGGCAACACAGTAGCCGTTATCTAAATTGAATAAAAAATCAAGTTGAGCAAGTGCGAAAAATTTGGCAGCGTAGCAGCCGTTATGTCAGCATTGACAGTCGCATAAATTGCTGTTGTCGGACTCGCGCTTTGCAATCGGCTAAACTGTTGCTATGAAGGCAGGTTAAGAGCAGACCATCTAAAGTGTCTTAAGGGCGAGAGCGTCTGTGATCGTTGCAACGCCGGTCAAGTAAATCAAATTTCCCCGCCTATCCATTTATAGAAATAGTAATTTCTTATTCGCTATCGATTTACCGGGGAATCAACCAGGAGCGATCAGACTGCCCAACAAGCTGATCGCTCCTGGTTTCTCCGTGGTCAGCAAGGAAAAATCAAAGAGCGGCAGACCGAGGAAAACTTTCAGCAATATGCGTTTTTATGCGTTTTTATGCGTTTTTATGAGATCGCCCATCACCTTTTAGCTGATTAAACTCTTCAAACTGCGTCTCGCCAACTATCGCCAAAACATCGGTGGATGCAAGAAAGGCCCGCGTCGATTGCCGCCGCAAAATCCTCCTCAATAGCTGAAGATACGATGCCAGATTGGTAGCCGCTCGCCTGTTTAATTGTAGGAGCTCCGTCGTGGGCGATCGAACTGTCGCTCAAGCCGCTCGCTCGCTACCCAAGTGCGATGGGAAAGTTGCGGCAATTGATGCCTGTGCTGCCACAAAAGTCGCCACAACAGCAGGAGCAATGTGAGCAATCGGCACAGTCGAATATCGGGTAAAAATCAAGTCGCTTGACACCTAGAATGCCCCATTCATAAGGGTGCATTATTTTTTATCTGCACGAATTAGTCAGAGTTTGCGATCGCAAAAACATTGCTTGCTACTGAGAGAGAACAACTATAACCAGTCCCAACAGGTCAAGACACGAACAGCACAAAAAAGCAGCAATTTGACCGAAAAAGTCAGGCAAGTGCAGGATATTTTCAGGTAAATGCAGGTAAAGTGCACCCCCTGCATTTACCTGCAAACCCCTGACTTTATACTGCAAACGCCTGATTTTATACTGCAAATTCCTGACTTTAGGGCACACAAAAAATCAGCTAATTTTTTTGGTGGC
>NZ_JAUBTT010000167.1:0-9563 GCF_036705125.1 Microcoleus sp. B7-D4 | reverse complement strand
TTATTTGCGCTGTCGCCAGTCAGGATATCGTCGCCATTAGTACCGAGAATTGCATCCGGGGAATTGCTGCCCAAATCTGCATCGCCGCTGACAACAGGAGTGGCAATCCCAACAGGCAATACTACAGCTTCAATTCTGCTATCTAAAGCAGTACCAGTATTGTCAGCAACTAGCTGGGAAATAGGTTTATTTCCCGTACCAACTTCTTTGAATTCTTGAGTGGTTGGGCCCAAGGCTACTTGTTGGAGGCGGGCAAGTGATTCAGGAATTGATGTTCCTGTTGGGTTGGAGACAGCCGCATCAATGCGCTGATTGGCTGTTGCCATTACTGTCGCGGATTGCGATGTAATTTGGCTGACTGTTTGACTGTTGAAACTGGGGTCTATTTGCTGGATTTTCGCGGCTGTTTGCTGAATGATTGGTTCTAAGGCTGCGGCATTGCTGAGGTTTAAGACTGTACCGGATTGAATTTGAGCCGTAATTGAACTGACAACAGCTTTGACAATATCGGTATTGACTGCACTGGAAGCACCGTTAATCAAACCGCTGGTTTGGGTAATGAAGTTTTGGACTTTCACCATTTCGGATAAGACTTGGACGCCGCCCGGTTGATTGTTATTGGTCGCTAAGATTGGATCTAAGCTAGTTAGGTCAACATCGGCGGGGAGAGAAAGGGCGGCTTTGACTAAAGATTGCGCTTCTTCTTGTTCAATTCCTTTGTCGGTTAAGTCGGCGACTAAGCTGGTTAGGAGGGTGACTACACTAGAATCTGGGGGTGCGGTGACAGGTGTTTCTAGGGGTAAGCCGGTGGCGGTGTCAATGCCTCCTATGGCTACTAAATTGCCTTCTGATGGGTCGATTTCTCCGTTTTTGTTGGTGTCGAATGTCTCGAAGGGGATGTTGAGATTGAATTTACCGCCTGTATCGGTTGTGGTGGATGGTTCGTTGGTGTCGAGGATGCCGTTTTTGTTGGCATCGAGGAAGAGAGTTGCACCGGAGATATAACCGTCAATGACAGTACCTCCAAAGCGGCTGTCATTCATAATCAGTTGGATCGTATCGCTGGCAGTTGCACCGGCTCTGTCTGTTGCTGTTAACTTAATATTGAAATCTTGAGGTTGAGAATTTGTGCCATTGAAAGTGCGAGTATCTGGATCGAAAATGAGCCAATCAGGTAAAGGATCGCCATTTTCAAGAGTTGCTGTGTAGGTAAGCGTGTCACCTAGATCGGGATCTGTGAAAGTGTTGGACGGAAATTGGTAGTTGAATGTCGATGGGCTGTTGCTTACAGTTTTGGACTCGTAATGCCAAGGGGTTGTATCGGGGCCGTAGTTGAGGACAGGCGGGGTGTTGGGGTCGTTGTCCGCGATCATCACAGTAGCACTAGAGGACTCGCCTATCTGGCTGTTGTAGTTGCTGATAGGATCTAAGCTGATAAACACTTTTTCGTCGCCTTCTACTAGGTAGTCGTGGTTGACATCCACATCTATGTTGACGCTGCGCTTACCTGCTGGGATGGTGATCCTGTTGCTGCCAGACGGGTTGATAGTCAACGCCTGACGGGGTTGGGATGGCTGACGGGACTCGGAGTCGGAATACAATTGGTAATCTCCATACATACCGATACCTGGTGTGGCAGTACCGGGTATAGGAGTGTAGCTATTATCGGATAGATTATCGAACTTGTAGTAGACATCCAGCGGACCAGCTAGGCTGCCACCAGTACGGGTAATAGTGAATTTTCCAGGATTGGGTTCTTCGGGTGGAAAGATGGTTTCCGCAGCATTAGCATCCGTAGCGCTGATGGTAAGCGTTGGCTTGATATCGGGGGCTGTAAATGTAAAACTTTGTCCTTCAACAAACGGGGAACCAGCCCAAGCACTGTCGATCGCCTGTACACTCCAGTTATAAGTTTGTCCAGGGATTAAGTAATCTGGTTTTAACAGCCAACCAGGCGAGTAGTAGTTACTGCTGCTGTTGGCTTGGTTGGCATTTCCCAACTGCACTACTTGCCGAGTCCCATCATCCAGGGACATCGGGCCAACAATGTACTCTTTAATAGGGTCGCCACCGGCGGGATTGAAACGAGTAGTCCAAACTCGCAGGTTGTAGCTTAAACCCTGATTTGGAGTTTGAGCGTCGATCTGATTCCCCCATCCTGGGGGCAAACTTAAGATAACTCCTTCGGGAGTAATCTGAGGGAAATTGAAACCTTGAGTTTGAGGTGCAGAGGGTGGCGTGTTCGCATCAGGGGTGTTGTTGCGGTAGACTTTGACAAAGCTGCCACCGCCAACAGATGAATCATCTCTTGTCGTGAGTGCAATATCCAGTTTGTCATCTTTGTTGTAGTCTCCCCAAGAACCATTCGCGCTGGCAACATTATTAGGTAGCCCTGTATCGTCGATGGGTTGAAAATAGCCAGACTCATTTTGTCCGTAAACTTTGGGGAAATTGTAAACAGACGAATAATTTCGTTCTGTCAGCAGGATATCCAGCTTGCCATTGTTGTCGTAGTCTCCCCAAGTACCGGAACCAGCACCAAGCCCCCATGTAATTCCACGTTCCTCAAACGTAGTATCTCCTCCATAGTTTGTGTTTTGGAGCAGCAGCCTGGTAGAGCTATTAGGAATCGGCGACTGATACTGATTTAGACGCTGCTGTGTACCTGTAAGCAAGATATCGAGTTTGCCATCGTTGTTGGAGTCTCCCCATGCACCGTAATTAATAGGTTCGTTGGGGTTTTGATTTTGCAGCAATGGCTTGCTCTCTTCAGTAAAGCCATTGCCAGTGTTGCGATACAACTTTGCGACGTATGCTGAACCGGTATCGCCTGTCAGCAAGATATCTTGTTTGCCATCATTGTTGTAGTCTCCCCAAGCCGCATTGCCAATAACACCGGGCAAGTTTACCCCAGTCTCCTCCTCAAAGCTAGTGCCGTAGTTAAAGGGAATGCCACCGCCAAAGTCAATGCGTTCGTTACGGAACACTTTGGCGATGTAGCCTGAACTCGTATCGCCTGTGAGTACGAGATCCTGTCTGCCATCATTGTTGTAGTCTCCCCAAGCTGCGGAACCGTTGAACAGACCAGGCAGGTTTGCCGTGCTTCGCAAAAAGAAATTGGGGTTGATCTGCTGGGTTTGGTAAGAAGGGCGCAGATTGTTCTCAATCTTTTGGTTCACGTACAGTGTGGTGATGGGGATGTAACTCGGCGTAGCATAGGGGTTGGTCTGTGTTGGATCAGTTCTTACACCTGTGAGCAAGATATCGAGATCACCATCATTGTCGCTGTCACCCCAGGTAGCAGAAGGCTTGGAAATATGCTCCTTCCCATTTTCCTGAAGTACACCTCCGTAAACGGGAGGCAGCCCTATATCAATTGGTTTAAAGCCTTGATCACCTTCGTTGCTGTACACTCTGGGGATGTATTGCGATCGGGGAAAAGATTGATAATAGTTGTTTTGTAAACTACCTCCTTCCATCACCAACAGATCCAAATCGCCGTCATTGTCGTAGTCTCCCCAGGCATTAGGGCCGACAAAACCAGGTATCGTCAGATCCGCGAGTTCGTTGGTGAATACTGGGTGGTCATCCGCTTCCCCCCCATGCCGAGCCTTAGAGTCCGTTATTCCCAAGGGAGTTTCGTTAGAGCTCGGTATTCTGATCGGGAATATGTTTGTGCCGCCTGTTCCTGTAGTGACTGGCGGTTGCGGATTGACGACTACTGGCGGATTGACGACTACTGGCGGATTAACAACTACTGGCGGATCGACGACTACTGGCGGATCGACAACTACTGGCGGATCGACGACTACTACCGGATCGACGACTACTACCGGATCGACGACTACTGGCGGATCGACGACTACTGGCGGATCGACGACTACTACCGGATCGACGACTACTACCGGATCGACTACTACCGGATCGACGACTACTACCGGATCGACTACTACCGGATCGACGACTACTACCGGATCGACTACTACTGGCGGATCAACGACTAATGGCGGATCGACGACTACTGGCGGATCGACGACTACTGGTGGTGCAGTGTCGTTATCCGTAATCGCCACTGTCACCCCTGGAACCACGACCACATTATACTTAGCATCACCCCCACTCACACTGTGAGTGATAGTACCGCTGTGCGCGCCTTCGACAATCGTATCGTCAACAGCTTTCACCGTAACGGATTGAACGACATTCCAGTTATCGGTAGTGAAAGTGATAGGCGCGATCGCCTCTATCTCATTACCTGTTGTGAGAGTGATAGTTACAGGGGCGATCGGCTGCGATGTTAATTTGATGCCATAACTGCCATCCGCGCCACCTTCTGTAGCCGTTGTTTGCGTGGGAGAAATGCTGACACCTGCTGTCTCGTTGTCGGTAATCGCTACATTGACATCCTGAATTGTTGTGCCGCTATACTTAGTGTCTGTACTGGTAACAGTGTGAGCGATCGTGCCGCTGTGCGTGCCTTCGGCTTTGCTATCGTCGGTAGCGGTGACTGTGACTGTTTTGGCAACATTCCAATTCGTGCTGTCAAAGGTAACAGGCGCGATCGCATTTATTTCACTTGGGGCATTAAAGTTAATGGTAACAGGCGCGATCGGCTGGCTGTTGAGTTTGACTGTATAACTGCCATTCGCCCCGCCTTCTGTAGCAGTTGTGCTCGTAGGTGTAATGCTGACACCTGCTGTCTCGTTGTCGGTAATCGCTACATTGACATCCTGAATTGCCGTGCCGCTATACTTAGTGTCGGTACTGGTAACAGTGTGAGCGATCGTGCTGCTGTGCGTACCTTCGGCTTTGCTATCGTCGGTAGCGGTGACAGTGACTGTTTTGGCAACATTCCAGTTAGTGCTGTCAAAGATAACAGGGGCGATCGCATTTATTTCACTTGGGGCATTAAAGTTAATGGTAACAGGCGCGATCGGCTCCGACGTTAATTTGAGCTGATAACTGCCCGCGGCCCCGCCTTCTGTAGCAGTTGTTTGCGTGGGAGAAATGCTGACACCTGCTGTCTCGTTGTCGGTAATAGCTACATTTACATCCTGAACCGTCTGACCGCTATACTTAGTGTCGGTACTGGTAACAGTGTGAGCGATCGTGCTGCTGTGCGTACCTTCGGCTTTGCTATCGTCGGTAGCGGTGACAGTGACTGTTTTGGCAACATTCCAGTTAGTGCTGTCAAAGATAACAGGGGCGATCGCATTTATTTCACTTGGGGCATTAAAGTTAATGGTAACAGGCGCGATCGGCTCCGACGTTAATTTGAGCTGATAACTGCCCGCGGCCCCGCCTTCTGTAGCAGTTGTTTGCGTGGGAGAAATGCTGACACCTGCTGTCTCGTTGTCGGTAATAGCTACATTTACATCCTGAACCGTCTGACCGCTATACTTAGTGTCGGTACTGGTAACAGTGTGAGCGATCGTGCCGCTGTGCGTGCCTTCGGCTTTGCTGTCGTCGGTAGCGGTGACAGTGACAGTTTTGGCAACATTCCAGTTAGTGCTGTCAAAGATCACAGGGGCGATCGCATTTATTTCACTTGGGGCATTAAAGTTAATGGTAACAGGGGCGATCGGCTCCGACGTTAATTTGAGCGCATAACTGCCATTCGCACCGCCTTCTGTCGCAGTTGTTGCCGTGGGAGTAATAGAAACACCAGCGGTATCATCGTCCTTATTGCTGAGGCTAACATCCGTTACATCTTTGTTGCTGTAATTCGGATCTGTACTAACAGTAGCCGCCGTGACAATGGTGTAATTAATATCGCCGTCACCAATGCTATCGTTAAGCCCTGTTACTGTCACCGGCTGCGCTGTATCCCAGTTAGCAGAAGTGAATGTTAAACTATTAGTTGAAACAGTTCCTTCGGCAACATTGTCACTGGTCAAACCGATAGTCACATCAGCAGTCGGCTGAGTATTTAGAACCACAGTAAAGTTGGCCTTGGTGCCATCTTCACCAGTAATTAATCCCGCCGTCGGATTCACCGTAATTCCCGGAGTTTCGTTATCACTGTTGGTGACGGTGACATCATCAGGATCGAGGTTACTGTAATTAACATCGGTACTCACAGCAGCAGCCGTGACAATCTTGTAAGGTATAGGGCCATCAGCTACTAAATCGTCAACACCACTGATCGTTATTGGTTGCGGTTGATCGTAGTTAGCGGTAGTGAAAGTTAAGCTATTAGTTGAAACTGTTCCTTCTGCAAGATTGTCACTCCTCAAACCGATGGTTACGTCAGCAGTTGGTGCAGCGTTTAATTTGACTGTAAATTCTGCCTTACCGCCAACTTCTGTGGTTGATATTGCCTTTGGAGTGACAGTGATGCCGGCAGCGTCATCATTTTTGATAGTAGCCGTAGCGGTAGCCGTCGCAATAGTCGGTGCGCCACCGGGTGAAACTGAATTTGATAAAGTAATGGCAACAGTTTCATCCGGTTCTATATTGCCATCTCCCAACACATCCAAAGTAATAGTTTTGGATGTTTCACCCTCTGCAAAAGTGATTTTGCCAGTGGCAGCCGTTGCGCCCGAAGTGCCGGCGATATTGTTGTAATCAGTGGCGTTGGTCGCAGTGCCGGTAATGGCATAATCTACGGTACTCCAAAGTTCCGTGCTACCGCTGCGAGTAATAGTAAATGTGGCAGGATTTTTGCCGGTATTGCCTTCGGTAATGGTGGGATTGTCGGCGACAATTGAGTAAGAACTATTCCTATCCAATATAGCCACTTTCGCTTGACTCGTACCGCCGACAACACCGCCTGTAATCGCACCCAAATTGAGAACTAACTGTTCGTTACTGTCAACGATATTGTCAGCTTTAATAGTTACTGCAATATTTTGGGTGAGAGTAGTAGTGCCGGCAGAGAAAGTAAGGGATGTAGTTGAAATAGTGTAGTCTGCATCTTGAGTAGCTGTGCTACTGGGGTCGATGACAATGGGTACATTTAAATCAGTTAAGGGAGTGCCACCGCTGATAGTAACCGGGACATAAATTATTGTGTCGGTCGTGCCTTCAGTGACGTTGTAAGTGTTACCTATTTGGGGAGGAACGAAGGATACTGTAGTGGGTGTATTCAGCAGCACCGAAACGTTGTCTGAACCGTTATTCGCTACTGCAAAATCCGGGAGAGTATCAGCATTAAAGTTGCCTGCAATAATGGAAGTTGGATCTGTGCCCGCAGCAAAGTTAATGGGTGCACTAAAACCGCCATTGCCGTTGCCTACTAAAATTGCAGCGCCGCTGGTTCCTGTTACTGCTAAGTCAAGTCTGCCATCTCCGCTAAAGTCTTTCACCACAATGCCGTTAAGCCCTGCCCCTGCGTTAACAGTAGTAGCCGGGCCAAAGCCGCCAGTGCCATTTCCCAATAGAATTGACACACTGTTAGAACCGCCGTTAGCTGTGGCTAAGTCGAGGAAATTATCTCCGTTAAAGTCCCCAGTTGCGATCGCATTTGGATTTTGCCCAGCCCCAAAATTAGTAGCTGCACCAAATCCGCCCGTGCCATTTCCTAACATAATTGAGACATTATTAGAGAGGCTGTTGGCAACGGCTAAGTCAGGTAAACTGTCAGCATTAAAGTTCCCTACAACAACGGAACCAGGAATCGCACCAACATTGAAATTAGTGGCAGCGCCAAAGCTGCCAGCACCGTTTCCCAACAAAATTGAGACACTACCCGTACCTTGAGGGTTAGCATTTACCACTGCTAAATCGAGGAAAGTGTCGCTGTTAAAGTTCCCGACAGCTATTGAAGAGGGAGTGTTACCCACACTAAAGGTGCTGGGTGGACTAATGAGTCCGCCCGTGCCATTTCCTAACAGAATTGACACACTGCTATTACTGCTATTTGCTACTGCCAAATCGGGGAAATTGTCAGCGTTAAAAAGTCCTGATGTGACGAAAACAGGATCCAAACCTACAGCCAATTGGGTAACTGTTCCAAAATTGCCATTTCCATCTCCCAACAAAATTGAAATGTTTTCGCTTGATAGGTTGGTCACTACCAAGTCTGGAAAGGTATCAGCGTTGAAAAACAATACATTAATACCTTTGGGATTTGTCCCCGCGCCAAAATTAGTCGCATCACCAAAACTATTCAAAACATACTCGTAACCCGCTAACACTTCGGCTTCAAATACCAGCGGCGTTTCTCTTGAACCGGTTCTGACTTCCAGTTCCCAGTCGCCGCCTTTTGCTACACTTCCGGTGAGGTTTTTGGAAGCGGCAACATTGGTATTTGTCAGTTGGGCAATGCGTTGGATGAAGGCTACACCGTCTATATCTCTGGCGTGTCGATCATCTATGGCGTATTCATTATCTATGGCGTATTCATCCGATCCGCCAGGGAATGAATTCCCTGTCTCATAGCGAAAGTCCTCTGAAGAGGACTGTTTATTGAGTTTGTTTTCAGTCGGTTTCAACCGACTTGAGCTTTGAGCCGGGGAATTCATTCCCTGGCGGACTTTCGGGTAAGCAGTCGGTTTCAACCGACTTTCGCTTTGAGACAGGGAATTCATTCCCTGGCGGACTTTCGGGTAAGCGCGAGGTGATGATGCGACATTACAACCGTAAATGAGAATGTCCGCATCAACACTTAAAGCACTCCGCCACTGCTGCAATTTCTCGGAATAAGTTTCCACATTATCTGCACTCAAGCAGCCATTACCCAATTGCAAGCTGCCCGGAGCACCGTGAGAAACTATGTGAATGCTGTCAATATTGGTACGAAGAGCTAAAATATCAGTAATTTGGTCGATCGCATCCCGGTTCCCATCCAAAACGACTACTTCCGTACCCGGTTTTACCCCAGCAATCAAACTTTGATAATTTTCTACTTTAGTATCGATAAAGGCGATCGCACTTGGTGAAACTTGATTATTTAAATTTGACATAATGCACCTACTAATAGCTAAAAAAAGACAATAGTTTCCCTGTTTCGCGACTTGCATCGGAAACTATTTCTGAAGGTTGTAGTAACCATAACTGTTTTTTTAGAGAATATCTATAAAGTTTTCTTCATAAACACCTTTTTATTTAAAGTTTTGATAAAGATGGGGAATTTTATTAAGTAATATTACGGGTTAGCCAGCGCGATGTGGATGAGATAACACAAAAACATTTCAATAGCAAGTATCATTATACTGAAATATTTTAGTCCCCGTGCAGAGTATGGGAAGGAGAATATAGGAGTAGAGGTTCAGAGGTTTAGTACCAGAGTTCGATCGATTGGTGGAAGACGCTGTGCGATCGCCTCTGGGCCGATTTCTTTTAATACAATTGTGGAAGCATCTCGATTAGAAGCGGGAACAGTTTCTCGTATACTTTTGCAGTTGGAATTGTTGGGATTAGTTTCTATGAGACAGGGGTTAAAAACCCCTGTCTTACTCTCGCGCTCACGAGTTTCTCGGAAGGCAGAAATCTGGGTAATAAACCCGAAATCGCTCTTAAATCAATCCGAAATTAACGGCACTGATACTGCTAGCAGAAACACCATTGAGAGAAGCTAAAATCTCCCCAGTCTGTGCAAACCGGATTAAAGTTGCACCGCT
>NZ_JAUBTT010000166.1:0-9639 GCF_036705125.1 Microcoleus sp. B7-D4 | reverse complement strand
TAGATAGGGGGTAGGCACGGGGAGTAGGGGTAGCACTACCCCTACAAATTTACATGAATGATTTAGGATTGCTATAGTAGCGGTTTCAAATGCCGAGTTTGAGCGGCTATCTGCGATCGCATTTTACCCAAGTTTAAAGCAACGGTTCCCAACCCAGAATTTCCGCCACTTGCTGTGCCAAACTCAAAGGATCGAAAGGCTTTGCAATCACCCCCGCTACCCCCAAATCAGCAAATTCGCTCAAATCCATCGCCTGCACCTTAGCCGTCAGGAAAATCACCGGAATCCCGCGAGTAGCCGCATTGTTTTGCAGCAAACCAAACAGAGTAACTCCGTCCATATCCGGCATCATCACATCTAGCAGAATAGCGTCAGGGAGTTGAGTTTCAGCTAAAAGCAATCCTTGGCTGCCGTCGGGCGCGCTTAGTACCGTCCAGCCGCCTAAATGCTCCAGACAGGCCTGAATCACGCTGCAGAGGTTTTTTTCATCATCGATTACCAAAATGCGCTTTGCTGACATAATTAAAACTCAAATTTTAAATAAATCATGGTAAACCGAAAAAGGACTTACGCACGCTGCCTCCTCAACCGGGTTTCTTGACAGATATAGCAGAAAGAAGAAGCAATAAAATTAAGAGTTTCAGCACTTAAAAACGTCCTAATCGTCGGGCGCGGTTGCTATATTATGCCGCTCACCTACTTAAACCGAGAACAGAAAAATCGATATATAGCCCTTGCAAACTCATTCTCCCCGCGTGCGTTGCGAGGAACGTTAGCTTTCGCGATGTCTTATGAAAGCAATCTCAAAACTCCAAACTTTTTCCCCCTTCGCCTTCCAACTGTGCGGGCACTGTGAAATAGAAACTGCTTCCTTCTGAGAGAACACTTTCGACCCAAATTCTGCCCCCGTGCTGCTGTACTATGCTGCGACAGATAGCCAAACCCAAACCCGTACCTCCTTTTTGGCGGGAGTCAGAAGCATCCACCTGTTGAAACCGTCCAAAGATAGTTTCTAGTTTATCAGCAGGAATCCCCCGCCCTCGATCTTTGACTTCAAATAAAACCCGTGAAGCGTAGCTATCCCGTAGGGAATCGCCCAAATCTTCAACCCTGACAGTTACTGTACTCCCTGGAGCGGAGAATTTAATCGCATTGCTCAACAAATTTACCAGCAGTTGAACAATTCTGTCCGGGTCAGCCCAAATTTTTGCTTTTTGGGGCAAAATCGACAAATCAATGTTATTTTCAGCAGCCAAAGAAAGTACAGATTCTGCAGACTTCCGCATCAAAACCTGGGCATCGCACCACTGCTTGACGAGGATAACTTGGCTTGATTCGAGCCGCTCTAAGTCTAGAATATCGTTTACCAAACGCACTAACCGTTCGGTATCGCTCGAAGCGATTTCTAACATCTGTTTAGCCGTTTCCGGTTTACTTTTCAGTACCCCAGCCGCCAGCAAACCTAAAGAACCGCGAATCGAGGCAAGCGGCGTTCTCAGTTCGTGGCTGACAATCGAAATAAACTCATTTTTCATTTTTTCAATTGCCCGACTTTCTGTGATATCTGTGACTGTGCCGACGTGACCAATTAGTTGAGATCTGTCGGAAAAAATCGGAGCTGTTTTCAGCCGACAAAACCGGATGGTTCCGTCTCGCTGGATGTGGCGGAATTCGCAGGAAAATTCCCCATCTAGCGATCGCGATTGGGGCCACTTAGACAGAATTAGTTTGAGGTCTTCGCGGTGAACAAACCGCATCCAGCCGTTTCCTAAAGCTGCTGCAGGTGTGAAGCCACCAATTGCTTGACAGCGAGGATTTGTATAGGTACATTTCCCCTCAGTATCAATTTTGAAAATACCCACGGGGGAACTCTCGCTCAGAGAGCGAAATAAAGCTTCGCTTTCCCGGAGTTCTGCTTGAGAGCTTTCTAGTTCTCTGGTGCGCTGCAAAACTCGCATTTCTAACCGTTCGTTGAGCTGTTGGAGGGCGGCTTCAGCAAATTTGCGATCGCTAATATCCCGGTGCACTGATACCCAGTGGGTAAACTCACCATTTTTGTCCGCTATGGGCACAATGCTCATTTCTACCCAAAATTCCGTCCCGTCTTTGCGGTAATTGATCGAGTCAACCCGCACCGGCTGCCAGGTTTTCAAAGCTGTCCGAACTCGATGGAGACTGGCGCGATCTGTTTTTTGTCCTTGCAAGATGCGCGGCGTTTTGCCCACAACTTCTTCTAGCGTATAGCCGGTCATCCGCGTGAAAGCTGGGTTGACATAAAGAATTCGCGGGCCCGGTTCCTCAATCGGTTCAGCTTCGGTAATTAACACGGCGTCGTTAGTGGTGGTGACTACTAATTCCAACAGGCGCAACTGTAATTCTCTAGCTTTGCGATCGGTAATTTCTGTAACAGTCCCCACCATCCGCACTGCATCGCCTGCTTCGTTGTAAAAAAACTTACCTTTCCCCTCCATCCAGTGAATGCTGCCGTCGGGCCAAACCACACGGGTTTCGTGACAGAAATCTCCTCGCTGGGCGATCGCCTGATTTATAGCATTCTCCATACTTTTTAAATCTTCTGGGTGAACGCAAGCTGCAACACTTTGATAAGTTCCGGCAAAAGAGCCCGGGGTCAACCCAAACAACTCTTCGTGTTCCCTCGACCAAACTATGCGATTTTTCTGCACGTCCCAGTCCCAAAATCCAATTTTGGTAGCCGACAAAGCTAAGCTAAGCTGCTCATTGGTTTTTCGCAACTCTATGCTAGTAATAGCAACTCGAAGTTCTCGGGCTATTTCGATTTCGCACGGCTGCCAAGGCAAAGATTTTGACCTCACAGTTTCTTGCCACAACTCAAAGGAAATGCGAGGAGACATCAATCGGCTGCCATCCGCTTTAAGTTCAATTTGCCCCTCTGGTGGACCTGCCCAGTTGACAGTTTGAAGTGCTTCGGGACGGAACCACAAAATGTAATAATTTTGCATCTCGGACATGGCAAGTACCAGCAAACCGCTAGCAAATTCTTGAAAGTTCTCGGCTGGTGGATACAGTTTTGAGAGAGAATCTGTATAAAAAACCTCATTATTTATTTGAGTTTTTATCCAAGCAATTAAGTTTTCGATTTCTACCAATTCCGGGGTTTGCCCGATGGTGGTTAAATTTTCATTTGCACACACAACTCCACCGGTAGCACCCACTAAGCCCAGCAATTCATCTCGGTATGTTAGTAAACCTTCTACAAAGCAGTTTTTTTGATAAATTTCTGTGATAAATTTTTGGCAAAGTGCTTTTAAATAAATTGCATATTCCCGGTCTTCGCTATCTTGTTTGTAGCTGAGTTCTAGATTTACAAACTTGGCTAGCAGTTCGCAAGCAGTTCTTGTTTCGTAGTTGACATACTTTCGTGTTGGGTGGTGACAGGCGATCAATCCCCAGAGTTTTTTATCTTTGATTAATGTTAGGGTCATGCTAGCGGCAACGTTCATATTTGTGAGATATTGAACGTGGCAAGGCGAAACTGTTCTCAACAAAGAGCCACCCATATCTAAAGGGCGACCCGTCAGCGGATTGCAGTGAGGAATTAGTTCTACAGGCTGACAGTTAATATCGGGAATAAACCGAATTAAATTCATGTGGAAGAGGTTTCTTGCCGGGGCGGGGATATCGGTAGCCGGATAGTGCAGTCCCAATAAAGGAGCCAAACTTTCTACTTTGTCTTCGGCGACAACTTGCCCCGCACCTGTGGCATCAAATTGATAGACGATCGCTCGATCGAAACCGATGATCCTCCGCACTTCTTCAACTGCTGTCTGACACAGCACTTGCAGGTTTGGTGTTTTGTGGATTTTGTCGATCGGCTCTTGGACTAAATTATAACAATTGAAACAATCGCTCGTTTTTGGGGAAACAACCGACTCTAGTTCAACAATTAATGCTGAATTTGATTGATGCAGCGTCCCCTCAAAAAAAGACTTGCGGTCTTGACTTTTGAATGATAATCTGAGCGCGTTACGTTGTTGGTCGTTTTCAAATAAAGCTTTTTCAATAGCCTCAATTTCCTCAATCTCGACAAATTCCTCTAAAAATTGATCCAAAAGTTGTTCGGGGTAAAGGCCCATCGCCTCAAAAGTATTGTTGCTAACTTGCAAAATTTTCAACGCCGGAGATTCCAGCACCAAAAGGATGCCGTGAGGTTGAATGGAACCCGGGGCGTAAATTAGTTCGCAGTCGCTGTTATTGAGAGTGCCTGTGTCTGAGGGCAATACCATTGCTTTCATCTGATTAATACTTCTCTAAATTAGCCTGTGTTCTCGATCGGCGGGCAAGCATCAATCAACAGCACCGCGTCGCAATCACACAATCTAACAATCCCCAGTCTTGGCTAAGGCTTCCTGAGTTGTTTCGGACACGCACTGCATATTTGCTCCTAGTTATCCCATTAAAAAAAAAGAATACAAGTGTAGGTACGCGATCGAAACCCATATCTCATCAGTCATTCCCACTTCTTCAATTCTTTAATTCTTTAATTTTTTAAATCTAAAATGGGATTAGCGCTGTGCCTGAGCCAGTCTGTTTCTCAGTTGAGTCCGCTCCAAACGATTCAGGAGGCGAGCAATCAATTCCGGTTTCACGATCGGCTTGTTCACGTAGTCGTCAGCACCTGCGACAAACATTTGGCGCACTATTTCCGATTCGGAATGAGCTGTCAAAAATAGCACGGGGAGCTTGCTCCAGCGCAAATCGTTGCGAACTGCCAAACACAGCTCGATACCGCTGTAACCGGGCATCTCCACATCTAAAATTAGCAAATCGGGACAAGTCGTTTCGAGTACCTCCCAGAACTTTTCGGGATCGTCCAATGTTGTTACTTGAAATCCCCAAGGTTTTAGAATCACTTGCAGTGCAGCCAATAGATGCACGTCATCGTCTACCACCATAACTTTAGCTTCAGCAGGGCCGGTCTGGTCGAGAACTTGGGCGACTGCTTTGAGTATATCTGCTGGGGGCATAGATTTGTGTAAAAAGCCCGAAGCTCCCAAACGAGCAACTTCTATTCGATCGCTCAATTGATTGTGCCCGCTAAAAACCATCACCGGAATTTCGGGTTTTTCACGGAGGAGTTCGGCTAGGAGAGAAAGTCCGTTTTCCTGAGCTTTGGAAAATGTCAAATCCAGCAAAATCGCGTCGGGAGGCTGTTGAGAAATCGCATTTCTTGCCGCTTGCGGAGAGTTGGCGACTTCTATCTGGAAGCCGGAACCGGATGCTACTGTTTTGAGTTGATCGCTCCCAAAATTATCATCCTCAACAATCAGCATTCGGCGCTTTTGGGAAACCGCAGGAACCAAATCGCCTTCTGGTTCGGGCGACGGGCGATCGAATATCTGTTTGATCTGATGCAGAAAGCCTTCAATCTGCTGAGCCGTATCCGGTTTCCAGATGTTTTCAGGCTTGAACAAATGTTCTATCTGGCGCGCAACTTCCGAACCTTTCGGCAGCCCTAACGTTCCCAAAGAACCGACTAATTTGTGAGCTTGAGCCTGGGCTTCCTCGCGCACTTCGCCCTCCAAGCTTCCGTTTTTCAGTTGAGCGAGCGCGCGATCGAATATCGCCACCTTTTCTATAAAATTAGCTTTTAAATTTTCCCGCATTTGGGCAATCGCATTCAAGACTTTGAGACGGCGCTCGTCTTTGTTTAATTCCTGGCTCGACTCGCTGGATTCAGGAGATAAAGTCTCTTGAGTCTTAGCAGTTTCTGCCGTTTCCTGCCCAACTTGTTGGCTCTCAATCTCCTCCGGCAGACTTTTGAGCCGATAGCCCAATCCGTACACTGTTTCCACTAAATCTACTGTCATCCCGGCTGCTTTCAGCTTCTGCCGCAGCCCCTTGATGTGAGCGGTAACGGCTTCTTCTTGAGGAAATTCGCCGGCCGACCAAATGCGATCGAGGATGGCGCTGCGACTGAAAATGCGCCGAGGATTTCTCAGGAAAAGTTCTAGCAAATTGTACTCTTTGGGAGTCAAGTGCAGCACTTTTTCGGCATAAGTTACTTCCGTAGTGTCCGGGTTGACTTGCAGTTTTTCCCATGTTAAATTTGTACTCGACAAAGTTGCCTTACCCCGGCGCAGCAAAGCCCGAATTCGAGCGATTAATTCTTCGAGATTAAAGGGTTTGACCACATAATCGTCTGCACCAGCCTCTAAACCTTGGACTCGATCGTTGCTGCTATCTAGCGCTGTCAGCAGTAAAATCGGCATTTGGCAGCCGGACGATCGCAATTTCCGACACAAACTAATGCCGTCGAGTTTAGGAATCAGCACATCCAAAACAATCAGGTCGTAATCGTATGCCTGCACCAAATGCAACGCTGTTTCACCGTCTGCAGCCGCATTCACATTGTAATTGTGAGAGTTCAGCGCTTGAGTCAGCAAACTGACTGTAACTGTGTCATCTTCTACCAGCAGGATTTTCATAAACCTCACCTGTCATTCCAACTATTCTTAGAACTTTTTATCGGTTTTTGGGGCTAATTAAATAGCCTTTTTACAACCCCATTTAAAAATTCCCCACCTTCAGTATAACAAATAGTCTTTGACCAAGAGGATAATAGTCAATTATTATTTTTATTTTGTTTGTTTTCCTCTCCAAATATTTCATTAGATTCACGCTGGGATTTTAGGGCTTTTTGGACTTCAGCGCCTGCTGAATCTTTTGAATCAGATATTGCGAGGAATCTTGATGTTTAACTAAGTCTTCCAACTCGGAAACCGTAACTTCGGCCTGTTCTGTCTCTCGAACTAAAGAATCAGCGGTAACACTTTTTATGCCTGCCAAAGGTTCTTGGATAGCGGTCAAGGAATTGAAATTTTTTTCCGCTATTAATTCTTCCAACTCTAACAGGGCCATTTCTGCGCGATCGATCTTGATCGTCACGGATTTAGCCACATTAGCACCCGCTCTTGCTGCCTCCGTGATTTCGTGAACTCGAAGTTTAAACCGGCTGGCAATTTGCTCCATTTGAGTCCCCAATTCAAAAGTTTTACTTGCCAGTCTGCCAATTTCTAGACTCACTTTGCTCAGACCGCTGGGCTGACTTCCCATTTGATTGGTAACTACAGCCACCTGTACTGCTAAATGCCTGACTTGTTCGATCGCCTCCCGGATGGTTCGGGAAGTGCGATTAACCGTTTCTAAATCATTAGCTATTGCTTTGCCCACGCCCAAAATTTTATCTGTATTGTTGCAAATAGAATTAGCGCCTTGAAAAGTAGCTTGAAATGCTTGGCGACCTTCGGAAGAAATCAGTTTCGCAATCCTCACAAATCGCTGATTCATTTGAGCAATTTCTTCAGCTTGTTTGACCAGTGCCACTTGCTGGGCACTGGGATTAGTATGCAATTTTTCTGTTTGACGTTGTTGGATTTTTAAAAGCTCATTACATTCGTGAACCTTAGCCTGTTCTTGTTGAAGTAGCGCCAAATACTTGTGTCTTTCTACTCGGTATTTTTGAAGAAGTTTGTTAGCTTGCGCTAAATGCTTTGACTGGGCAATCACCAGAGTATGAACGTCCAAAAGGTGGTGGCTCTGGTCTTCCCTTACCACAATAATCGGTTCATAAATCAAGTCTTTGTGCCTGTGGAAAGACGCTTGGACGGCATCGTCAACTTTCCAGTTTTCCGAAAGCAGCAAAGGCGGAATTCTAATAAAATCTAACAAGGCTCGAATCGGGTGTGACCCGTAAAGTTCTACGCGATCGGGAAAACTCATTTGCTCTCGAAATTTGACGCGAGAAATCATGCCCAATACCTGTGATTCATGAGTAATAATGACTCCTGGCAGGTCTGGTTCTTGCTCAAATCTTTCAGCCACTACCTGTCCTAGAGTTGTAGCGCTCACTTGGAAGTCGTGACACGGCAGATGTCCGATCGTGAAATCGGGGGTGAGTTGAGTTGGATTGCTCATTTACCCGGATAGTGTTAAGTACAAGTTAACAAATTATATATTAATATTATACTGGAATAAGATTGTTGAAAGTAGTCAACGACCCAGCACGGAAGTGACTGGGCTTCGCGCCTAAAACTTCATTTTCAGTTGACCAGCCTGACAGTAATGACACCAAGCGGATACGTAGCTAGTCCCATGTTCTGTCGTTAAGGGTTAAACATTTTTATTTGGGTTAAGGACGTGCCATTAGCCGAATCAGCTCAGAAAACAAAGGCGCGTGCTAACTTCACCCCAGCAATGGGAGTGGAATTGCTTAGTTTCCATCAACAACCCAGTTCACAAACACAACCAGAAGCGATCGATTATACAGCCGTATCCCTTCCCCCCGTTTCCTCCTACCGCTTTCGCGCTCGTAAAGCGGTGAAGTGGGGGTCACTCGCCCACAAGAAAGAGTAATCCCTAGGAGGGGCATTTCTCAGACATTTTTCGTAATAAGTCCGACAATTGGTGTATGAGAGAGTGATTCACTTAGAAAAACCTACCATGTCCAAGTATGTACCACCAAGAATCGCTATTCAACGACTCGGAGTATGTGCAAAAACACGCTTAGCAGTGGGAAAAAGAAGGGAAAATCAAAGCGTACAGAACACCTTCAGGACAGCCACGACATGACGGAGACTCAATTGTCGATATTCCATCTACTCAACCAACAATCCTCTACGCCAGAGTTAGCAGTCGAAGTCAAAAAGCCGACCTTCTACGACAGGCTGACTTTCTTGTGTCTCGCTACCCCGCAGGTGAAATTATCCAAGACATCGGGAGCAGCCTCAATTTCAAACGGAAAGGTCTTATCACCCTACTGGAACACATTTACACGGGCGACATCGGAATGGTTGTCATTGCCTCAAAAGATAGATTGTGTCGGTTCGGGTTCGATCTTATCTCATGGTTTGCGGAGCGGGGCGGGTGTAAGATTTTGGTTCTCAACAATAGTTCACTTAGTCCAGAAAGAGAAATGGTTGAAGACATACTCGCAATCATCCACGGCGACCGTTGCCGACTCTACGGACTCAGGAAGTATAAAAAGCAAATCATTGAAGACTATGACGTACCGAGTTTACCCAAAGGGGGAGACAAAAAGAATCTGGATGCTGAGAATTCATGCCAATCGAAAAGTCTACAATAACGCGATTGCTTACCTGAATCAACATCAAGGAAAATTCACGTATTATACTGTGGACAAAAAAACTAATCAACCAGTCTTAAAAACTTCAGGGAAGCAAGCTTTTCGGAGTTTTTGTAAAACTTGGGACTCCCAAATAATTCCTGAATGGTGCAAAGAACTAGGCATAGCTCACGGGTTAGATAATGCACTCTTTGAGGCTTACACAGCTTGGAAAAAAACCGATAAGCAGCCCGCTCAAATAGGTAAAGGGAAAAAGGCAAAAATCAATCCTTTAGTCGGATTGAAGTTAGCTCGGTTCCGATCGATACGATCCCAAAAACAGACCATTCAGTTTGCTCCGGGGGACTATAAGAACGGTCATTTAATGACCAATTCTAGTAAAGGTTTAGAGAAACCTCTATGGACAGGGCAAGATTTCTGCTTAATTAACTACGATAGAGCCGTAGAAGTCACCTACAACAAGGGGCGCTGGTTTGTAAATATGCCTGTAGAGATGGACGTTCCAGAGTCTAAAA
>NZ_JAUBTT010000165.1:0-9648 GCF_036705125.1 Microcoleus sp. B7-D4 | reverse complement strand
CTCAGACGTATCTGATGAGTGTGCTATCTGAAGATTTTCGCCGATTGTCGGGGATTGTCTGAATTAAAAGTATCAGCGCCAATTATTTCCTAGCCTTTACCGGTTTTTACCTCTTCTTGCTCCCCATCCTCATTCGTTCCAGTGTAGTTAAAGTCGGGACGACTCTCCCAAGCCGTCAAACTCCTGGCTGATGAAGGTTGTGGAGCGAGCGCCGAAGCGCTGGCGCTGCCTGCCTGGAAAAAGCCGAAGCCAGCCGAGGCAATTACCCCTAATACTAAGATGCTGTTTTTCATGTTCGATGACCCTGATTTGCGTAGATTGGCACTTCTTGGCTAACCCGATATATCAGAAATGGGTTGATGCAATAACCCACTTGTCTTCTGATAAATCTGCCTGCCATAATCAATTCAGACAGGCACACCCGCTTGCGATCGGAAACGCCGGAAGTGACGTGTTACTAACGTCCACGATCATCCACCAACCTGATTTTTTTGGGTAGTGGAGCGAAAGCCATCAGGGCGTCGATCCATCAGGGAGTTATGCCATCAGGGTGCTAATCCATCGGGTAGTTAAGCCATCAGGGCGCATCTTCTACAATTAGCCACCGACTTAACTTTTATAGTTGAGTGAGTGGTTAGCCTGGTACTGACAAAGCCTTTAAGAATTAAACTTTTTGTGGATGCATCCTGAAAAGTTTGTTCTTAGGAATCCCCGAACGCGAAAGCCCGGGGAATGTCAGCAGCATGGAATTCCATGCAATCTAAGTCAACTAAAAAAACGCAGATTAACGATATCTCCCACTCAAGCAGTCCTCAGCCAAACGCTGGGGTTTTTTATTGGCAGCCATTGCGAGCGCCTTTTTCTCCGGCCTCCGGCAGGCGGATCAGAAGGCAGAAGGTTGACGGGGCTGTGGTTATGAGTTTCCCTGCCAACATCATACCACCGGGTGAAATTTAAAGTATTATTGTAAAAAAATGTGAAAAAAAGGGCGTTTTAGCGTTTTCTCACTCGATCGAGTGAAAATTCATTTAATTATGTGAACGAGTGTAAAAAATCAAGTGGCGGGGTACAATTGGGCCGATCGTAGGATTTGGGGGAACGCTTGCAAAGATACGGTAAAGATTGATAAGGAGAAAGCTGAGCTAGTAGACAATAGAGAAAGAGGAACAAAAGTTTCCCACCATAGTAAGCGGGCAATAACTCCAATTCGGAACCTTTCGATCGCACAGCAGAGGGGCGTAAAATCTTGATGAATTCCCAGATGACAGCAGAAGTCCACTCAACGTACCAATATCAAGTCGGAGGATATTTGCCTGCCGGTGCGCCCACCTATGTCCGGCGATCGGCCGACAGCGAACTCTACGCAGGACTCAAAGCCGGAGACTTCTGTTACGTGCTGAGTGCGCCGCAAATGGGAAAATCCAGCCTGCTAGTGCAAACGGCCAAAAGGTTGCACGCCGAAGGTACAGTTTTTGCAGCCATCAACTTGAGAAGCATCAGCAGCCCAGATATCTCCCCCCAAAAGTGGTATGGCGGAATCATGTACCGCATGGCAAGCAGTTTACACATCACAAACAGGTTTGATGCCATCAAGTGGTGGAACGATCGCGAACTGCTGTCGCCTGTGCAGCGATTGGAGATATTTATCGAAAAAGTTTTGCTCAAGTCACTTCAGCAAAATCTGGTAATTTTCCTAGATGACATTGAAAGCATCAGCAGCCTAAATTTCAGTACCAGCGATTTTTTTGCTTTGATCCGGGCTTGTTACTCCAAGCGGGCAGAGCAACCGGAATACGATCGCCTGACTTTTGCTGTTATGGGAGTAGCAGCCCCCTCAGAATTGATCCGAGATCCAAGATGCAACCCTTTTAATATTGGACGGCAGATTCATTTAAGTCGATTCCAACTGCACGAAAGTTTGCCGCTAGCAAAAGGATTAGCCCTGAAAGCTTTTCGCCCCCAAAAAGTGCTCCAAGAGATATTAGCTTGGACGGGTGGCCAACCGTTTCTAACTCAAAAACTTTGCCAATTGGTACTTGAGTACGGGCCTTTTATTGGCAGAAATTCCGAAGCTAAGCAGGTTGAAAAACTGGTCAAACACAGAATTATTAAAAATTGGGAAGAAGAAGACGAACCCCAACATTTGACTGCAATACGCGATCGCATTTTCCATAACCACTGCGACCTCACGCGGCTGTTAACGCTGTACCAGCAAGCTTTGCAACCGCCCCAGGCAACAAAATCCGGGGAATCGCAGGGAGTACCAGCAGATTACTCTCCCGAAAAAATCGAATTGCAACTGTCAGGACTGGTTGTGAAATCTCACGGTAAATTAATAGTTGCCAACCTAATTTATCAGTCAGTTTTTAATCAATTTTGGGTGGAAAAAGAGCTGGGAAAATTGGCTCCCTACCGATCCGCCCTAGCAGCATGGCTGGCTTCAGACCGCGAAGATGAATCGCTGTTATTGACCGGGGAAAGTTTGCAGTCAGCTTTGGATTGGGCTGCGGACAAACAATTAAGCCAAGAACACTATTGGTTCTTGAATCCCGATCGAACTGTTCGGGAAAAACCGACAGTTGTTGTGGCACAAGTTGCAGACAGCAGCGTAGACACAGAAGCAGACAGCAGCATCCTCACCCCGCCCTCAGACAGTGTTCCAATTGGCAGCAACGAACAGAGATTGTACGATCACATCGTCTCCTGCGTGGAAACAGAATCCCCCGCACAGGTGATCGAGCGGTTCCGAAAGCTATTTATCGACGGCATGGGCTATCCCGATCGAGAGATTGAAGCAAGTTTGTACAGTATAGTCTCCGTCAAGCGATCTGATCAGGACTTTAAATATCTCCTCCACCGCTGCTGCTACATCCCGATCAACCGCTGGCAATTGAATTCCCAAAACCAATTCGCGATTGCCAAGTTGGTAGCTTTATTTAAGCAGACTTCTCCCCGATTCGGGATGGAATTTTACATAGTCAAGCGCTTGCAAGAACAAATAAATTTATTTACTAAAAGTGACGAATTCCAGACCATAGAGCGCTTAGTAAAAGCCTTAGATAGAGAGGCGGAACAGCAGAAACAAGATACAGATTCTCCTTTGGGCGAATTGATCTGTCGGTATCCTTATTTGTACGGCTATTCTCTACTGAGCAAGGACAGCATTGAGGAAGACCAACAAACCATCAAAAAACTGGCATTTCAAAGACAGCGACAATTTGAAACACATTTGTCTAAATATTTGAATTATATGGTTGAGCCGAGAAATACAGAAATAGGAATTGTGCAGCGGGCGGCTAATCCCACACTTTTGAACGATGCAGAACTGCACTTAGCGGTCAGGGAATTTGCGGGAAAAGTAGCAGGCGATCGCAGCTACAAAGAAGCGGCTCAATTTTTCCTAAGAGATTCCCGACAAACTCCATCTTACGCTTCATTTAAAGTGGATTTATATGAATATTTAATATCGTCGATCGAACCAGAATACGGCGGGCGTCAATTTAATGACCGCTTGTACAAGCACATCAAAAATACATTGCCAGAAAATGACTCGGTGAAATTCAATAATATATTGTTAGTTCGGACTTGCCACCAGTTGTTCAACTTCTTAGTAGTGGAAAATTCCCAACATCCCAGCCACTACGTTTTTTACGACTTGGTGTACAACCTCGGCGCCAGCAGGACAATGGGTTTACTGCTGAAACTTGTACTGCTTTCGGCAAAAGTTAAACCTGAGTTGGAAAAGCGATTTTCTATTTTGTTTAATCACTATGAAGGTAAAGCTTCTAATGAAATTATGTGGTTTGTTAAATCCTTGGAAAATTTCAATGTGGCTTTGGTTGTGAATTTTGGTAAGACGGATTTGTCTTTGGTTAAAGAGCATCTTATTTTGACTTGAGAATAAGAAAATCGGTCGAACTAGAACAGGGTTATATAATAGTATTAATTTAAAAAAATCCAGGAGAAACAAATGAAAGCCTTTGAAGTCACAGGAACGATCGACGAAAAAGGTCAATTAATTCTCGATCGACCTTTAACCGCAGAAACTCCCGGCCGCGTGCGAATCATCGTTCTTCTTCCCGAACCTACAGATGAAGATGAAGACGACCCCGACGATACTCCAGTTGAAGAAGTAAAAGCCAGTCTCAGAAGGGCATTCCAGGAAGCTAAAACCCGACAGCGAATACCTCTTTCTCAAATGTGGGAGGGCATCGATCGATTTTAGATTTTAGATTTTAGATTTTAGATTTTAGAGGATCGCATGATTTATCAAGTAGAATCACCGTCGATCGTACTTTTGTTAACCATTTACTCAAAATCCGATCGAACTCACATCTTGCACCATTCTCAAGAACGGGCAAGATGCCCGTTCCACAAAGAGTAGATTTTCTTGTGGAACAGGCATCTTGCCTGTTCCTAAAAGGCTAATTGAGAATGGTGCAAGATGTCAGATCGAACAGATATCAGTCTCAACGAAATCCGCAGCATCATCGCCGAGTTTGACGAAAACGAATAGCGGTGTATTATAAACTCTATGATTAGCTATCTCAAAGGCACAGTAGCCGATATCGCCAAAGGCAGCAACCGCGTCATATTGACTCTGGAAGTCAATCAAATCGGCTATGAAATCCAAATTTTGCCCCGCGTGACCGGTCAATTGCCAGCATCCGGCGAAGTCGCCCAAATTTTTACTCACCAGCAAGTTAAGGAAGACCAAATCGTATTGTACGGTTTTGGCAGCGCGGCAGAACGCGATTTGTTTCGGCAGTTGACGAGTGTTAGCGGTGTGGGAGCTCAACTGGCGATCGCACTTCTCGATACTTTAGGATTGCAAGATTTAGTCCAGGCGATCGTCGGCGGTAACACCCGCATCCTCGCCAAAACCCCAGGCGTGGGTACAAAAACGGCAGAACGTCTCGCCCTGGAACTCAAAAGCAAACTCTCGGAATGGCGACAGCAAGCAGGTTTGACAACTTCAGTCGCCGCCGGAGTCCCCCCAGCTATTCAAGAAGAAGTCGAGATGATCCTGCTGGCGATGGGATACACTGCGGCTGAAGTCTTGCAAGCGCTGCAAACCCTCAGTCAAGACAGCACTTTGTCGGCCAAAGGTGATGCGGATGATTGGATACGTGAGGCGATCGCCTATTTGAGCCGATAGCAACTCTGGACACGGCAATGCCGTTTCCCTACTTGAAACAAGCTTCTGTTGATGTATACGAGACTTTGAGCCGATCGCAAGTCGCAATTCACTTTTCCCCGCAAGGGCATTAAAACTCTTTTTAAATAATTGAATTTTAAAAACGGACTAACTATGTCGCAATTCACTTTTCCCCGGAAGGGGATTGAAACATGAAAATACAAGTAGTCTCTGACTTACATCTAGTCGGAATTCACTTTTCCCCGCAAGGGGATTGAAACTCTTTAATTGAAGTGAAGGAAGGGGGCGTGGCTGATTATTGCGCGGGGCGCTTAAAGCTCACCACAAAACTTCTCCCTCCGCTCTTGTCTTTGCCTCTTGGCAGCACGCAGTGTTGCCAACTCCAGCGGATTGGACCAGCGATTAAATAGGCGTCGCCTGCATGTTGTTCGAGTTCAAAGACGGGGCTATTGGCATCTTTGCGAAAGCCAATGACGCGGTTGTTGGAGAGGCTGATGGCGAGGATTCTCTCTCCGTGTCGGTGGTTGTCGATGTGCCATTTGAACTGGGCCGAGAGGCTGCCGAACCAATCCGTGACGCGGTATTGATTGGGCATCTCATCGAAGAACCCACGGTCTTGTAAGGTCTTCCCCCAAGCGAGCATCCAGGGGCTGGGTGGTGGGGTCTCTTTGCCGGGGGCTCCGCGACGGATGGGCGCGTCGGCCTTTGGGGGTGTGGTTGGTTCGGGGGTGTTGTGTCCGAAGTCTCCGTAGTAGCGAAAGAGTACATCGCCTGGGTTCTTGGTGTACTCGTCATTTGCCACAATGAGGTCTACCTCTGTTTGAGACAGTAACTTGGGGAAGGTCTTTAGACCGGGTGGCTTTGCCATTGTGTTCCGGGGTTTTTCTTATGGTGTGTTTGCTGTGTCGATCGCGCCAGCGCCCACCCACCACAGTGGCCCGAATTTTATTACGTTTGGTGGGTGCCATAAAAAGCATTTATGCAGGGCACTGGGCCTTTATCCACCAACCATTATAGAAATAGCTTTCGACATTATTAAAGGGGTCATCGCAAATCTCGGGGTTGTTTGCGGGGGCCAGACAGAGAGAGTGCGTGCCGTTGCTGGCACTAAAGAATGTGGTACTGTTGGCGCTCGCTGGTTTCAATGTCGCAATTCACTTTTCCCCGCAAGGGGATTAAAACTCGCCATGCGAACTCTTGCAGCAAAAATTTCATCCCGCACGCTGCAACCTTGTCCATTCCCTGTGGTACAATTGCAGATTGTGACAATCGTACAAAAAAAACTAAAATCAATTCATGGCTCTTACACAACAGCGCAAACAAGAAATCATGGGCGACTTCCAAACCCATGAAACCGATACAGGCTCAGCAGATGTCCAAGTCGCCATGCTGACCGATCGCATCACAAAACTCAGCGCCCACCTGAAAATCAACCAAAAAGACTTCGCCTCCCGGCGCGGTTTGATGATGATGATCAGCCGCCGCAAGCGCCTGCTGGCATACATCCAAAGGGAAAATGTCGATCGCTACAAAGCATTGATTGCCCGTCTAGGCATTCGCGGCTAAACACCAAAGCCAAAATTTGCGACAATATTCTTTAATCTTGGACAAACACCAAGACTTATTGAAAAATGTTCGAGATTTCAGGTTAGAGATAAAATATGTCCTCCGAACCACCCCGCAAGCGCTTGCCCTTTGAACCGGCAACAAATCGTAAAAAAACGCCTAAAAAGCCCCCAGAACCCCAAGCAAGCCTAGCCTTAGAGTCGGATTCTGCCGACAAGCAGCCGAAAGCTAACAAAACCGGAAAACAGTCGCAATCCATCCCAGAAGTAGTCAGCCAACGCATGATATCTCGCATAGCGGTATTCTGCGGCATACCGACAATCCTGGGAATTTGCACATTTTTTGTCAGCTATTTGGTAGTCAGCAAAGGCTTGTTCGATCTGCCCAACACAGCAGTATTGCTGGTAAGCATGGGCTGTTTTGGTCTAGGCGTTCTGGGATTAAGCTACGGAGTCCTCTCAGCTTCCTGGGATGAAGAAATTTCAGGAAGCACTCTGGGGTGGGAAGAATTTAATACCAATTTTGGACGGATGCGAGAAGCGTGGCGCGCCGCCAAGCCAAAAAGTTAGTCATTAGTTATTAGTTATTAGTTATTAGTGACAACTTAACATTAAACCGATAGTCCGATAGTCCGACAGGGAATGAATTCCCTGTCTCAAAGCGAAAGTCCTCTTGCATAGGACTAATGAATTTAAAAAGTTTTCTTCTCAGTCCTCATAGCGAGGACTTTAGCTTTGAGACAGGGGTTTTAACCCCTGGCGGACTTGGCGGGTAAGCGAGAGAACTTGGCGGACTAAAAGCTTAAGTTGACACCAATGGCTACTGCCGTGTCCTGATATCATTCGATCGCCATTGCATCTATTTTTCTCAGTTCATCCGTGTCATAATTCGTTTCTAGCCCAACAGAAAAGGCAAAAAAAATATGATTATTGTAATGAAAGCCGGCACTCCAGAAGCCGAGATCGATCGACTAGACGAAGACCTCCGCACTAACTGGGGTTTGATACCAGAAAAAATCGTCGGCCGTTACAAAGTTGTCATGGGTTTGGTAGGCGACACCGCCGAGCTCGAACCGATGCAACTGCGCGAAATGAGCACCTGGATTGAAGAAGTGCTGCGCGTCGAAAAACCCTACAAACGCGCTTCTCTGGAGTACCGCCAAGGAGAAGCCAGCACAGTAGAAGTTGCTACTCCTTTAGGGCCTGTGATGATTGGCCTGCACCACCCGATCGCGATCGTAGCAGGCCCTTGCTCGGTCGAAAACGAAGAAATGATTGTCGAAACGGCAATGCGCGTCAAAGCTGCTGGAGCTCATTTTCTCCGTGGTGGCGCGTACAAACCGAGAACTTCCCCCTATGCTTTCCAAGGCCACGGCGAGAGTGCTTTGGGATTGCTAGCTGCGGCGCGGGAAGCTAGCGGTTTGGGAATTATCACCGAAGTTATGGATGCGGCGGACTTAAGTGCGATCGCAGAAGTAGCCGACGTGATCCAAGTCGGGGCGAGAAATATGCAGAATTTCTCACTGTTGAAGAAAGTCGGAGCTCAAGACAAACCAATTTTGCTGAAGCGCGGCATCTCCGCCACCATTGAAGAATGGTTGATGGCTGCTGAGTATATCATGGCTTCTGGCAATCCGAACGTGATTTTGTGCGAGCGCGGAATTCGCGGGTATGACAGGCAATATACACGCAATACCCTCGATTTGTCGGCAGTACCAGTATTGCGGACTCTGACTCACTTACCGATTATGGTTGACCCTAGTCACGGCACCGGTTGGGCGCAGTTTGTACCGTCAATGGCGTTTGCTTCGATCGCCTCTGGTACAGATTCGCTGATGATTGAAGTGCACCCGAATCCGAAAAAAGCTTTGTCTGACGGGCCGCAATCTTTAACACCGGATCAGTTCGACAAGTTGATGGAAGAATTGGCGGTGATTGGTAAAGTCATGGGACGTTGGCCGCAGCCCGTGCCTGTTTTGGCATAGAAACAGGCGAAACGCCTAACCTAAAATGCGATCGCTGTTAAATCCCCGACTTTTTTAAGAAGTCGGGGATTTTGTTATTCGGTTTTTGGAATAGAGGCCCAGGGGCATTTGTGACAAGTTACTGGAGTTTAGACTAAACAGCTATTAAATCGCGATCGTCACTGCACTCACCAACCCACATTCCGCACCCCAAACTGGCACATAGTCGGATTGAGGGGGTAAAAGTGAATCACCCGAGACAATGGTGAGTAAAAATACTCAATAATTTTGGTCAAACTCCAATCATGAGGGCTGAAAATTCCTGACAAGAGAAGTGAAGGCATGAGTTAAATCTGATACGAGTTAAAAGGGCGAGCGGTAGAAAACGAAGTTTAGGGCGTATTCGTAACCTGATTGATGACGAAAATGCGTTAATTGCGCTCGCAACCATAGCCAATAATCACCAAAAACAGTGTAAACTAGCAATCGCGATAAACGCTTAAATCAGGATTCAGCAGCCCATGCAGAAAGCATCCCAGATAAAAGTAGAAAACCTAGATCATCTGGGCTTGATAGCCGGTCTAGTTGATGAAATAGGAATTGTTGAAAAAATCAATGAATTAGTAGGCGAACAACCGGGTGAGATAGTCAGTCCCGGCCTGGTAGTTAAAGCCATGATCATCAATGGATTAGGGATGGTTTCCGCCCCATTATACTTATTTTCTAAATTTTTTGAAGGGAAAGCAACAGAACATTTACTTGGAGCAGGGATTCAAGCATCACATTTAAATGATGACCGCTTAGGAAGAGTATTAGATAAATTATAAATAGCCGTAATTACAGAAATATTTACAACCATTGCCCTGTCAGCCGCTCAAAAATTCGTAAGGATTCAGGTCTAAAAACTTGCGGCTCCAACGCTTGTCTGGCAAGGGTTTTAGGGCAAAATAAGGGTTTTTGT
>NZ_JAUBTT010000250.1:0-1628 GCF_036705125.1 Microcoleus sp. B7-D4 | reverse complement strand
AGAAACGCATTCACCCCTCGATACGGTCGGTTGGACGTTGCGTTGCTCGGGAGAGCTTGGAGTTGATGCCAGGGCTTCTTCCAAGGTACAACGCCTCGCTCAAGTGCTTCGATGATCGTCTTGGTGACGTTCTCGTAAATGACGGTACTCATCCGAGCACCTCAGGTTTGTTTATGTTCATGCTGATCCTCGGCGATCAAGTCGCCTGAATCATAATCATCTTATTATCATTTACTACTCAATTAATCATCTAATCATGCAAGTCAGACCTTCACGCAAGATTATCTATTTTGCCAGCATCTTTTTGAATTTAGTCGAAATACTCTAGTAAATATGTGTAACGACTAGTTCATAAATATCAGTAAGTGTCGTTGTCGGAAGTACTCTCACAAATAAATCAGCTTCAGTTCTATTTGGTGGTTCAAATTGAGTTTTTTGAGAGACCCTTGTTTTTGAGACCGAGTGACGATGTTTAGTTTCTTGATTTTCAGTCCAACGTTTAACCCTTATACTTGCGGGTGTGTCTAGGTATAAAATGACAAATATCGCTTCTTTTTCCTTTGCGAGTCCCTGAAGTGTCCTGCGATAGGCTCTCGTATCCCCGAGATTATCAAAGAGGACGACAGATTGAGGGAGAAGAAATTTGGAAATATGCTGATGCGCAATCTTGGTGACCTGCTCCCATGACTGCCATGATCCATTCTCTTCGGACTGTTTTACCCACAAGTCATCATAAGAGACAATCGTTGCCTTGAGACTCTCCTTTAACGCTGTACACAAAAAAGTCTTTCCGGAAAATGGCAATCCAGAAAGACAGATGAGTACAGGTGAAGCGGATCTATTCATGCAAACAGCATAGACAATATCTCCGCAGTAGACAACTTACTTGTCTTTTCTGAACTTGGGTGGAATAAATCCAGCCTTGGTTGGTCCTGGTCCTTTGCCTGGCCCTTCAGGCTTAGCAACCTGATGGCGGTCTCGGTTGCCTTTCCAGGAACCCGTGCTTTGCTTCTTTTTATCGTGGGACATATGCGTATTCTCGTGACCAGTCATGGTCACGATTATTTGACGCACAAACCAAAACATGAGTTCCATCATCTCTTATATAGCGTCGATAAGGAAAGATAGAATTTTTTACCAGTCTTTAACTTGATCCTGAGCAACTACTCGCCTTTCTCCGTGTGGCGCATGGCTTGCATGGATACGTCTCTAATTTCTCTTTCAAATGAATCTTGAGACAATACATTTATGGCCAACTGCTACATCTGCGGGAGACCGCTCAACGAGTCACGCTATCGACTGCGTCGCCACGTAAAGACTGGCGAGTGGATTCGGAGTGACTATCGCACCGGAAGAATCTCCACGGTTCAAAGGCGATTCGGAACGAGAATCGTCTGCAAAGGGTGCGCCAAGCGGATTGATGCACGGGATTTCAGAAGTGCAAAGTGGCAGTGGATTCAGCTAGGAATCGCTCTGATGGTGGTACTTGTTCTCATCCTTCTTCCTATCATTTGACCAATGAAATTCTCGTACGGAGGTTCGAGCTTCGTCCAAGCAGGCCAGCCAACCTGGATTTTTACCAAAATAGTCGTCCGCTTTCGCCCTCTCAGAGCCAATTGCTCGGGGTT
>NZ_JAUBTT010000249.1:0-1636 GCF_036705125.1 Microcoleus sp. B7-D4 | reverse complement strand
TGAGGCAGAGTCTGTTTTTATTGTCGCTGTTTGAGTGTCGCTTTAGAGCTTTCGTTTCGAGATTTGAGATTTGAGATAGAGCCTTGACGGCGTTAGTGGGCGATCGAACAAACGATTTTAAATTTGAGATTTGAGATCTGAGATTGAGGAAAGAGGGGTTACTGGGGGCTAGAAATCACCTCCAAACACTCTTGTTTCTGGGGGAGTTGAGGCCAAAGAGAGCGAGAAATCTGAGGCAGAGTCTGTTTTTATTGTCGCTGTTTGAGTGTCGCTTTAGAGCTTTCGTTTCGAGATTTGAGATTTGAGATAGAGCCTTGACGGGGTTAGCGGGCGATCGAACAATCGTCGAAACACTCTTGTTTCTGGGGGACTTGAGGCAAAAGAGAGCGAGATTTTTGAGGCAGAGTCTGTTGTTATTGTCGCTGTTAATGGGGTGCCGTCGTCAAGTCCTAATGCTCGGATCTATGCTGGCAAATGCCTCTCACGAGGGATGCCACTGACTGGAAAACCTGTAATTGGATAAATGGCGTACTCGATAGATTTGGTGGTAAAATCAAATTTGGTAACTCCCATCGGTACAAAAGTTGCGGAAAACGTGAAACTGGCCAGTCCATACGGCTGTGCCTTCCGATGTAAAACCCAAAGTACGTTACGGTAAACAGACCATATTTTAAGCAAGTTACACTGCGCAGGAGAACTGACAAATGCTACAGCGCAAAATCTATCAACTCTGTTGTGATGGTCGTGAGGTTTCTATTTTTCTTCGAGATCAGCAACGTTGGATAGAGCGCGCTCGTATCCTAGATATTGAAGGGGATCTAGTCACGCTGCGCTACGAAACCGACGAAGAAGACGAAATCAGCTCCTGGGAAGAAATGGTGCGTCTCGAAAGTATTGGATCTGTGTCTCAGAAGTTGGCTTCGGTATCCCGAACTAACTGCGAACCCCTAGTTTCTGACGATTGTCCCGAAGCCGAACAAATTCGCAATCACTACCCCGACTCGAATTTGGAATAGTTTTGAGCTCGCGCTTGAGGCACAAGGAAAACTTGGGGGAAAAGAAAACGGCTTTTCTCCCTTTTTTGTGGAGAAATTATGCAAAAAACCCAGTTTAGGCCAAAAATATTCTGGGTTGTGACCCCATAAGCTATTTTCCCTTTAAATTTAAGCTTGATGGCGGGATCTCCGGCCCAACCCATACTCCCCACAACAGCGTAAGGAATGAGAATTAAATAACTTCCACTCTTGAAAGTGGGATGGGCGTCCCGCCCGTCCAAAAAGGACGGGCGGGACGCCCATCCCACAATAACAATTAAAATTGTAAGTTATTTAATTCGCGATCCTAAGTACACAGTAGTGTGAACAAACCTGACGGTCAACTGAGTACAGTTAGACTGCAGGCTTCTTTTTCCTTTTTTTCAAAGGCTTTTTATAGTGAGGTAGTTCCACCCCCACTTGCCAATATAGTATCAGAGTATTTCCAGATTATCAAGGGATATACAGAAATAATTGTCGCTTTGGATACCTACACCCGACGAGCCTTTCATCACGCTCGGTAATTTATTCGGGGTACTTCGCGCAGCGCTCAGATTAATCCCCTTTAAATATACCGAGGGACTTCCCGGCTGGTAGTTAAA
>NZ_JAUBTT010000015.1:0-105943 GCF_036705125.1 Microcoleus sp. B7-D4 | reverse complement strand
ACGAATATTTGCCCAAATGGAATTATCGAGCCGTACCCCAACCTGAGTAATTCATTAAGTTATTTATTTTTCATTCCTTAACTCGATTTCCCCCTCTTGACAAACGCTTTGTTTTCTGAAGCTTTTTCTCTAACACACCATGTGTCTCGACTCAATTTCTAGCAAGCGCAGCAGTGTTTCATCGCCCTTGGCTTTGGCTGCTTCCTTTCTACGATCGAGAATATTGCAAAGATTCGCCCGGTGCACTTGCGCCACTTCCATAACTGTTGGGTAAGATTTAACCGCCCCTGGGGCGTTAGCTGCTGCGACATTCCCATCGCCAGCTTGAGCATCTCGCTTTTTGGTATAGTGTGGGCCGCCGTATTTTTTGGGGTTGGGAATGTGTCTCGGATACCGATAGTTCCAGTTTTGCCCCCGGTATTTGCCCGCGACTTCGCCTTCGACCATATCAACTGTCGGAATGTCGTACTCGTAGTTTGAACCGCGATAAGTGAGTTTCATATTTTTTGATCCTTATATTTATGGAGATAAAAAGGGCAGTCAGGTCAGGGTTGGTTTTCTTGGCTAAAACTTTTTTAGTTTCTGTATTCAATTATACGGTTTTTTGAGATGAATCGGTTGTGTTTACAAAAATTAATATTTGGAGGGGGGAGACGGCAAGAAAAAACCCGCCGCAGCGGGTTTAATCGAGTTTTTGACTAATTCGAGCAGCACCCGGAGCGAAACTGCTTCGCTTGGGCAGAACTAGCCAACTGTCACCTGATCGGTTTGCACGCCTGCGGCACCTTCTTCAGCAGAGGCGATCGCCACCAACTTGTCGAGAATTTCCTGACTGGGAACTTGACCTTTGAGAACAACCGTGCCACTGAGCTGAGCCACATAAACAGTCTCGATATCAGCAACTTCTGGATCGCTGTCAAAAGCTAAAGCCACCCGCTTCGCCAGGCCGCTTTCGTCAAAATTTCCGTCTGGGCCGACTTTAGCAGGAGCGATGGATTGCGCTTGTGCTGCTTGCTGTACTACTTGTGCCATCGGTTCAGCCTGGGGTGCAGGCTTTTCGAGTCCGAACAGTCTTTTAAACCAACCCATAGTATTTGAGTCTCCTGAAAATACACTTTTTCCAAGATAGCTCTAGAATTCCAAAAGACTCGTAATTGTTGCAAAACTCAGCGAAATTTATCAAAATGTTTTCCGGTAGACTTTCACAATCTCAAATCTCCCATGATATGCAGATGTTGATTTTGCTATTTTATGTATAGGACGATCGCTACGCCTTGGATTGCATACCAGTAGTCGAAATAGTTCCCACTTTTACCTTGAACAAACTGCACAGCGCGCCGGAATACATTCCCGGTTTGTTTAACTACCCAGGACATCTTGTGCTGGTCATCGAAGTGCGATCGCTGATACAGGGGACGCTAAACCCGCGCTTAATTGGGGGTAGCCCTGCATATACGCTGTAAATCTAATTCTTAACTTTTTATCTCATTTCTGGTTACACTCATACATGATGTTGACGGTTGACAGTGAACAGTCAACAGTGAACAGTCAACAGTGAACAGTCAACAGTGAACAGTGAACAGTCAACAGTCAACAGTCAACAGTCAACAGTCAACAGTCAACAGTGAACTCGAATTTACTATTCCGATGCTAACGGATTTGATATTAGATAATATTGTTCTGCTTCCGACCAATTCAGTTTAAGCAACGAATCATCTCCCCAGGTTAGTTTGAGACTCGGCTTAATTGCTTCCACGCCCAAAGCGCTAATAATCTGTGCTGCTACAGCTTTCGCCAATAGTGGGGGTACAGAATTTCCGACTTGGCGAAAACCGTGCCATTTTGTGACGTGAAATCTAAACCAGTCAGGATAGGAATGCAGTCGCGCAGCTTCTCTGACTGTAATGCACCGAGGGGCGATCGGGTGAATCGGCCTCGGCGAAGTATAAGCCCCCCTAGCCCTGTCGGTTCCCGCCCTGAGAGTGTTGCAAACTCCGTCAGGGTGAAGCTTGTAAAAACGGCTGATCGGCTCTTTTTCCCCGTGTTTTGCCGCATGAAACCTGTCCATACATTCCTGAGAATGTTTAGTTCGCAAACTACAAGAGAGGATTTGTCGATCGTACTCGCGATCGTAGGAATAATCATCATCCAAACCATCAATTCCGCGCATTATACTCGCATAAGTGCTGCACTTTCCGTACTCCGCTATCACCCAATCTCGGTGCAGCAACTCGCTGTACTTTTCCACATCCGGCAAATCTCCAATCGCATCCCAAACTGTCGGGACAGCAGGTAAATTAACTTTTTTATAGCGTTTAGGAATTTTAATTTTGGGCAATATAGTAGTTTGGTGAGGGTATTTGGGTAGCTCATAACCTTCTTTGCACCCAATCAAAAACAATCGTTTGCGAGCTTGCGGCACTCCATAGTGAACAGCGTTGAGAACTTGATAATTTTCTTCTACTTTATAGCCACGTTTCAGAAAAGAGCTAATTAAAACATTCAGGAGTTCTTTGTGTTCTCCTGATGCAATTCCCGGCACATTTTCCATTACAAAAAACTTGGGTTTTAGCTCCAAAACTAAGCGCTGAAAGTGAAAAATTAGAGAATTTCGCGGGTCGTCCACATCGCGCTTGCCCATCATGGAGAATCCTTGACAGGGCGAACCGCTGATTACTACGTCTATTTCGCGCCGCCCGATCGCCGATTTTTTCCTAATTTCTGATCCCGTAAGCTGTGTGACATCTTTGCACAGAATAGAACACAGCGGGAAATTAAACTCGTGTGTGGCGCAGTGAATAGGGTCAATTTCGACTGATGCAAGTACATCAAAACCTGCTTGTTCAAAGCCCAGGGTCATGCCGCCCGCGCCTGCAAATAAATCAACAGCGATCGGTCGCTTTTTCCGATTGCTTGGCATAACATTTCAATAACAAAGTTGCTTTAATTTGCTGTATTTAATTTAACATTTTTCATTATTTCCGCAGCGGCCCGATCGCACACACCCACATCTCCGAGACTTTCGCGCATTTCCCGATAACCTGCCAAAGTTTGCTGGCGTCGATCGGCATTTTGCAGCAATTCCAGTGCGTGATTCACTATATTTTCCGCAGTCGCCTCGTCTTGCAGCAACTCCGGGACGATCGGCTTCATTTGCACCAAATTGGGCGGAGACATAAAAGGAATCGAAAATTTCAGCACGTGGCGAGCAATAACCGCCGTAATCGGACTGACGCGGTAGGCAACAACTTGCGGAACGTCGAGCAAAGCTAGCTCCAGATTAACAGTACCAGATTTAGCGATCGCCAGATCGGCAGCAGCCAAGATTTCCAGAGTTTGATTTTCTAACAAAGTAGCCCGCAAACCGTAATTCTCGATCGCCTGTTCAATTTTGCTGCGAAAAGCTTTGTTAGCCAGCGGAATCCAAAAATGAACTTCCGGCAATTTAGCTTGAATAATTTGAGCTGCCTCAAATATAACCGGCATCAGGTACTTGAGTTCTTGGTGTCTGGAAGCGGGAATTAGGGCGATCGACACCTGTTCCGGCCCAATTCCCAAAGTTTTGCGGGCAACTTCCCGGCTGGGCGCAGATTGCATTCTATCCACCAAAGGATGACCAACCCAACTCACTTCGGCTCCTTTTTTTTGATAATAACAAGCTTCTTCGGGGAAAATTGCCAAAAGTTGGTCGCAAATATTGACAATCAGCTCAGTATTGCGAGGAGAAATCGACCAAACCCATTCTTGAGGTGCGATGTACCAAACCACCGGCAAATCAGGCAAATAGCGGCGGATGTAGCTGCCAATACCGAGATTTGGAGTCAAATAATCAATCAATACAACAGCATCGGGGCGAAAGTTTTTGAGATATTGTTTAGCTTTTTGCTGAACTTTAATCGTGGGCCAAATATACGGCACGGATTCTATAAGGCCCATAGAACCAATGCCCACAGTATCGCCTAAAATAGTAGCACCCGCTTCCGCCATACGAGGGCCACCCAATGCGGTTATTTCTAGATCAAAACCAGCCGCGACAGCGTGACGTTTTAAGGCTGCAACTAACAAAGCTCCTTGCAAATCGCCCGAAACCTCACCAGTGCTGATAAAAATTTTCATATTCTGACTTTATACAGGTGAGATGTTGGCTAATAACTCGGTAACAGCATCATATTGATCGGGCATATTAGCACAGCGTAGCAGTAATTCTAAGTCTAGATCGGGAAGGAATGTACTCCTGGCAATCTGCTCATAATTTTCACCTGTTAAGTAATAGAGAGATAACTGACTATTTTCCCAAAACCAGACTTCCCGAACGCCCAATCTTTTGTAGAGTTCTAGAGTATTTATCCCGCCACTGGTAATTACCACTTCAATAGCAATATCTGGGACTATTTTTTGGGTTCCTATATCATAGGAATCATCCGGCTCTTTTCTACCGCCTAATTCTCTGTTACCTAGAGTCGGGCCGCCCTTGCCGTAAAATCGAATCCCGTTTGCTCTCATATATGCCTCTAGGAGCATACAGAGAGTTTTCTTGATTATTTCGTGTTCGGGCGAGACAGTCATAATTTGCAGTATTTTATCGAGATAGAAAAATTTCACACCTCTGACATCTTTAAAAGCTGCTTCTATCGCTTCAAATTGCTCCCAACTAACATCTGAGAACCTGATGCAGCCATCTTGTTCTGTTTCAGGGGATGTAGATTTGACTGAAGTATATACATTCATAGGGCAACAGTCGCTTAGTTCATAGGTTTATTCTACCTCATTCACTTTTTGCCAGGAATCAAACCGCGCCGCCCTTTGGTTATAGACTGCTGCACAAATCTCCGCAGGTGCTGCAAGTGGGCGTTTTCTGGCAACAAATCCAACTGTTCCAAAGCTTGATTGAGAGTGTAGCCAGAATGATATAGAATACGAAAAGTTTTCTTCAAAACTAGCAAATCTTCTGCAGTAAAACCAGCGCGATCGAGGCCTATTTTGTTGATGGCTCGCACTCTCGAAGGATTCCCCTCGACTAGCATATAAGGAGGTACGTCTCGATCGATCCTGCTCAAGCCGCCCACCATAGACAAGCGGCCGATGTGGACAAACTGGTGAACGCCCAAAACACCGCTCAATCGGGCTTGAGACTCGATTTTAACGTGTCCGGCTAAGGCTACAGCATTGGCGATAATTACTCGATCGGCGATCGCGCAATTGTGTCCCACATGAACATAAGCCATCAATAGATTATGATTGCCAATAGTCGTGCTTTCCCCGGCTCCAGTAGCGCGGTTGATTGTCACATATTCCCGAATTTGATTGCTGTCGCCAATTTTCACCCTAGTCGGAGAACCCTCGTATTTCAAATCTTGAGGTTCCAAACCTATCGCCGCACCGGGGAAAATTTGATTGCGAGCACCTATTTCTGTTAGCCCGTCGATAATTGCATGGGCGCCAATCTTAGTCTCCGGCCCGATTTTCACTCTTTCCCCAATTACAGCATAAGCTCCCACTTCTACAGTCGGGTGAAGTTCAGCACCGGGATGAATCACAGCAGTTGGGTGAATCAAAGTAAGCATTTTTCAGTTGTCAGTTGTCAGTTGGCTGTTGTCTGTTGTCTGTTGTCTGTTAGCTGTTGTCTGTGATTAGCTACTGATTAGTCCTTACCAATGCTTTTCGGCCCTGAGCAGGGCATCGGCCTGCGCTGGCCAATGCTCAATTTAATCTACCATCGAAAACGTCAATTCTCCTTCACAAACTTTTTGTCCGTCTACTTCAGCCAGAGCCTGCATTTTTGCGAAGCGACGGCGTTTTACCCACAGCAATTCTACAGTCATCAGCAACTGATCGCCCGGTACAACCTGACGACGGAACTTGACTTCATCAATTCCGGTAAACATCCACAATCCTTGCTTGATGTCTGGCAACTGAGCCAGAACAATACCGCCAACTTGAGCCATAGCTTCGACAATTAATACTCCAGGCATAATTGGTCGTCCGGGAAAATGCCCTTGAAAATGCGGTTCGTTGAAAGTCACATTTTTAATTCCTACAGCCTTCTCGGACGGCACGTAATCAACAATCTTGTCAACCAGTGCAAAAGGATAGCGATGAGGCAATAATTTATGAATTTCTTCGAGAGTAAAAGTAGATTTAACCGCTGGAGAATCATCACCGTTCTCGGTGGGAAGGGATTCAGAATTAGCAGTATTGAGGGTGTTAACTTCAGTCAGCGTAGACATTACTTGAAGACTTTTGAGTGTGGTATTGCAGAAGGCAGAAGGAAGAATAAAGATGCAATCTTAACAGATCACCTGTTTTTTCCTAACTTTTATCTAGGGTAGCTAGAGCTTCCGATTTCAGGGCTTGGGCGAGTTGGACGTGCAGGTTGTGACTGGCTTTGTAAGCCAAGTAGTGAGCTTTTGGCCAAGTTCCTAGCAGACTGAGGTCGCCTACTAAGTCTAAGATTTTATGGCGCACCGGTTCGTTGACAAATCTCAAGGGCGGGTTGAGCCAGCCGGATCGATCGCAAACTAGGGCGTTCTCTAGGGTACCACCTTTGATCAAACCTGCTTGTCGCAATTGGTCAACTTGGCGAGCAAGTCCAAAAGTGCGGGCTGGGGCGATCGCCGTCGCAAAACTTTCTGCCTCTGGCGACCAACTGTACCATTGATTGCCGATCGCCTGTTCCTCAAAATCAATTCCGTAACTAAATCGAGTTTCGGCTGAGGGTAAAGCCGCTGCAAAAGCATCCCCGTGGCGCACCCAAATTGGCTGTTCTAGGACGAAGGAGGAAGTGGGGGCTTGCTTCGATTCTTGAGGAACTAAGCCGGTATGGGCGATCGCCTCTACCCAAACCAGAGCCGAACCGTCCAGCAGCGGCACTTCCGGCCCCTCAACCTCTATTCGAGCATTATCCGCTCCCATCCCCGCCAAAGCCGCTAATAGATGCTCTACAGTGCGAATTTGAGCATCGATACCTGCCAGTTCCGTTGAAAGTGCAGTCTGACAAACCGCCTCAATTTTTGCAGGAATTATCGGAGTACCAGGCAAGTCAACTCTGACAAAATAGCGGCCTTTCCCAACCTCCGCAGGCAAAACTCGGACGCGAGTTTGTTCGCCGCTGTGCAAACCGATTCCCGACAGTTCAAATTCAGATTTTAGGGTGTGAATAGTCATTTGGAATAAGGAAAAAGGAAGAAGGAAGTTAACCGTAGTTAACTCCTTAACCACATCCTAAGATGTGCTTAATGCCCTCGACTACAGCCACCACCGCTGCGATATCTAAAATTGCCTGGAAGGGCAATATTATCGACTCGAAGCTAGCTCCAATTGCAAGACCTGCTAGAACCTTTGCTGCTACGATTGAAATAGCTGGCAAGTTAGCTGTAGCAGCAAAGGCTAAAAGTCCCCCATTAGAGCAATAATTGCGATTAACTCCGGCTGTCCGACAGTACGACAAGAGCTAGTTTCTGCTATTTGAGTAAATTGCAATAACAGCATCGGAAAAAATGGAGTCATATTGGGCTGGTGGTAAGGTTCTCTACGATTGTAACAGCCGCAACAGCGTCACAGTAGTTAACCCGTAGGGTGCGCCGGGCCGCGCACCTTAGATATGATTCGTAGGGTGGACCCAGACGCAGCTTAGCAATTACCAATTAGCAATTACCAATTAGCAATTACCCATTAGTAATTACCTCTTACTCCTAACTAATGACTAATGACTGCTGACTAATGACTCTTCGTTAATTAGAATCGCTCACCAATCCCAAAGTGAATTTGATTGTCGCCAGTGTCGTTGATACCGTAATCGATCCGGATCGGCCCTAAAGGAGATTGAACCCGCACGCCGAACCCGTAACCGTAACCGCTACCGGGCTTTTCGCGGATACCGGCCGGGTCCCCCGGGACATCTTTGCCCGTGCCCAAGTCAGTGCCAGCATCCAAGAATAGTGCTCCGCCGATAAACGAAATAATCGGGAAACGGTACTCAACGCTGGCTTCTAGGAAGCTGCGCCCGGCTCCCATGTCGCCTTCGTCGTATCCGCGCACCGAGTTGGCGCCGCCCAAGGCAAAGGCTTCGTATGGAGGCAAATCTCCGAATACGGTGCCGCCCCTAAAACTGAATGCCAGGGTTTGAGGGCCGGCGGTAAAGTTAGTGTACTTGACTGGTAGGTACAAGCTGTAGCTGGCCCGCAGGCGGTTTAAGAGGATGCTGCCGGAACCTACAGGAATCGATTGTTCCATCCCAAATCTGAGCAGGGAACCGCTAGTGGGGCGGAGGGGGTCGTTGCGCCGATCGCGCACTGCACCTGCTTGGAATGTTGTCAAGTCGTCTGAGCCAGAATTGCTAAAACTCAACTGGTTGCCGAGTTCGTCCTCGGATTCGCGCCTGCCTTTGCGATCGGTAATTGAGACTCGCTGGTACTGCAAGCCGACTGAAGCAGTCCACTCCGAATCGGCAAAAGGATTGGCCGACAGGGGACGGGTGAAATTGATGCCGGCCCCGGTGCGATTGATGCGGGGTCGATCCTCGTTGGGCAATCTGACTTCCCGTTCGCCGCCGTCAAAAATCACGCTGATCGATCGTCTTCTAAACGCATTAATCGTATAAGAAGTCCGGTAAGGATCGCCCGCAATCCAGGGATCTGTAAAACTCAGGTCAAACAGATTTTGGCGTTCCCCGATTTGCACCTCAGCGCCCAACTTTTGGTTCCTACCTCTGAAGTTTTGCTGCTGGTAACTCACCGTACCGAACAAACCCGTCGCGGAACTCAAACCCGCACCCGCGGCTAGAGAACCGGTATTTTTCTCAATGACGTTGACAATTACCCTTGCCTTGCGGGGGTCAGTCGTTCCCGGTTCCAAGGCAAGTCGCACGTCTTCAAAAATTCCCAAACCAAACACCCGTCTCAAATCCCTTTCCGCCTTGGTGCGGTTAAAGATGTCTCCGGGCTTGAGTTCTACTTCGCGGGTGATGACAAACTGACGGGTGTTGCCTCCGATCGGCTGACCCGTGGCATCTGTTGCCTCTCCCTCCTTGTTCAGGAAGCGGACATCAACGGATTCGATCTGGCCTTCTGCCACTACCAGGGTGACAGTGCCGTCGTCTGCTACTTGCGGGGCATCAGTGATTTGCCCCAAAACATAGCCGTTCTCTTGATACCACGCATTAATTTTTTTCACTCCCTCTTCAAAGCGGCGGAGGTTGAGAATTTTGCCGTATTGATCGCGGAAGCTTTCGTCAATTACGCTTTGGGGCAGCACTTGCTGACCGGTGATTGTCACTCCCCGCAATACCGGATTTGGCTGCACAATAAAAGTCACCCGGACGCCCAACGGGGTGTCTTCCGGTACTGCCCGCACGTTTCTAAAAAAGCCCGTGGCAAAAATGGCGTTGATGTCTTGTTGCAGTTGGCTGCGGTTGGTCGTGCGTCCCGGTTGGGTGCTGATGACTCGGTAAATTTCGCTTTCCAGGTCTTCCGTCGCCCCGGTGACTGTAACTTCTGCAACTAGCACTTGCGGTTCTGCCGCCCCAGCGGGTGCGGGCGTTTGTCTGGGCTGCGGTGCTGGGCCAGGGGGCAATGGGGGAACGGTGTCGGTGGGCGGTCTGGTCGGGGCCGGTCTGGTCGGGGCCGGTCTGGGGGTAACTTGGGCGTTTTGAGCGATCGCCCCTGATTCCTCTGGTTTCCCTAGCTCTGCTGCGATCCAGGCGGGCGTTACAGCCGCTTCCTTGGGGGGGAGCGGGGTGCCGAGTTGCGCGTCTGGCAGGGCGTTTTGGCTGCTAGAGGCGGGGGAGGGGTTGGATGCTAGCTGGGGTTGGAGTTGAAGGAGCGGAGGTGAAACCGGGGAGGGCGGGTCTGTGACTAGGTTTGGGGGCTCCTCGCCTTGTCCTCTGTCAGGGGCCGTAGCTATTGTTAGGGCTTCCCCTTTGCCGGTTTTAGCGGCTTTGCGGTTTTGAGGAGGGTTTTGGGTTAATTCTGGAATGGGGCGATCGGGTAATTCGATCGACGGGGCGGGCCGGGCGGCAGCCAAAGCTTCCTCTGCAGATTCAGAGTAGGATGTTTGGCCGTTTGCAGAATTTGATAACCCGAATGTTGCTGAGGCAGTAAAAACTGCCACCAATACAGCAGATAAACGCATTTTTGTTCACTTTTTTGGGCAATTCACACACCACATTAGTCATTATTCATTAGTCATTAGTCATTAGTTATATAAGTCGGTGGAATTTCGCGCTGACCGCTAATTGATGACTGTTGACCGCTGAGCTGACATCAAAGGCACAAGGGTGACAAACTGTGCAATTGTAGCGCATTGTTAAAGCCTCTAGACTTTCTGAGCTAGAACCCGTTGGAGAACTTGCTGGTAAGCGGTTTCCACCGATCCCAAGTCCCGGCGGAATCGGTCTTTGTCCATAACACGGGCGTCGGGGTCGGTTTCTGCGTTGTCCCAGAGGCGGCAGGTGTCGGGACTGATTTCGTCGGCGAGGAGCAGATTTTGATGTTGGTCGATACCGAATTCTAGTTTGAAGTCTACTAGGGTGATGCCGCACTCGGTGAAAAATTCTTTGAGTATTTCGTTAATTTCGCGGGCGGCTATTTCTAGTTGGTCTACTTGTTCGGGGGTGGCTAGCTGCATTAACTGGAGCCGGTCGCGGGTCAGCAGCGGGTCTCCCAAATCGTCGTTTTTGTAATAAAACTCCACCAGCGGGGGATTGACTATTGTGCCGAGGGCGAGCCCGGTCTGCTTGCAAAGACTGCCGGCGGCAATGTTTCTGACTACGACTTCCAATGGCAAGATTTGGACGCGACAGACTCGCATTTGGTTGGGGGCCGGCGTGTCGATGAAGTGGGTGGGAATGCCTTTGGCTTCTAGCATCCGAAACAGGTGGGCGGATACGGCGCAGTTGATTTCGCCTTTGCCGACGATGCTGCCCCGTTTCTGGGCGTTAAAGGCTGTGGCGTCGTCTTTGAAGTGGGTCAGCAAAATTTCGCTGTCTTCGGTGGAGTAGAGGATTTTGGCTTTGCCTTCGTAGAGTTTGCGATCGGCTGACATGGCGATTAATAATAAGGTAGATGAGTTTTAGATTTTACCGTAGCTCGATCGGGCGTTATTGGCGAGTTTTTGGATCTCGGCTGCGCCCCTGAGAGCATGAGGGGCGAGTACACCTGCCGGTAGATACCGTCATCGGCCCCGGAATAAATGATTCTTGACCAAAAAAATGGGATACAAGCCTCCCCCTTCTAGGGGGACTTTCGGCTCGGAATCTCTCAGCGAGGTTTTTGCATTAAACAGCACTGCATTTATTCAGGTCGGCTCTACAATGGCTGTATGTTAAATCTAACCTACGAGTACAAGCTCATTCCTACCGATACGCAACGCCAGACTTTCGACCAGTGGCTCAATATTTGCCGCAAGGTCTACAACTTTGCATTGCGAGAACGAAAAGATTGGGTTAATTCTCGTAAGTGTGATATCAACTCGTGCAGCATGAAGCAGGAATACATGATCCCTGCTGATGCACCGCGTCCAACCTTTGCGGGCCAATGCAAATCATTAGCCCAAGCAAAGAAGTTAATTCCTGAGTTGAAATTGCCTCACACCCATGTCTTGCAGCAGGCGTTGCGCCAACTAGAAGCAGCGTTTGTGGCAATGTGGGAACGAGGACACGGTTTTCCTAGATTCAAAAAGCGGATGCGCTCCGTAGTGTTCCCTCAATTGAATCTAGAATCCGTTAAACAGTTTGATGGTGCCGATTGGGTCAACCTACCCAAGATTGGGTTAGTTAAAATGCACCTGGATCGTCCAATCCCTCAAGGGTTTGAGGTTAAGCAAATTCGCGTTGTTAAGAGGGCTTCTGGCTCCTCGGCCATGCTCAGTTTGCAATGTGATATCAAAGTACCTCAAGCCTCACCTTCAGGACATGGATTAGGGATTGATTTAGGGTTAAAACATTTTTTGGCAACTTCTGATGGTGAATTGATTGATAGACCTAGATTCTTTGTGGATGGACAACGCAAGCTGAAATTGCTGCAACGTCAACAATCGCGCAAGAAAAAAGGCTCTAGAAAGTTTCGTCAAATTCATCACCAAATAGCGAAGCACCACGAATACATCTCGAACAGTCGCTCATACTTTCATTTCAAGACTGCACATCATTTATGCAACGCAGCCCAAACAGTATTTGCTGAGGATTTGAACCTCAAAGCAATGTCAGCCGGAATGTGTGCCAAGCACACGCTTGATGCAGGGTTTGGTCAGTTCTTGAATATCTTGAGCCATGTTTGCTTTAAGCGAGGTGCGTACTTCGCGTCTGTAAACCCGAACGGAACAAGTCAAACTTGTCCAAGATGTCAAACCCATACAGGCAAAAAAGAACTATCCGAACGGGTACATAAATGTCAAACCTGTGGCTATGAAACGAATCGAGATGTTGCAGCCGCGCAAGTGGTGTTGCAGCGTGGATATACAGCGGTTGGGCAAAACGAGCGTGAATTTTGGGGAGGGGAAGCTACATGAGTAGTCCCAATGAACCAAGAATCCTCGTGCCTTCAGGCCGAGGAGTTGTCAAAAAGGACAATAGAGATTAAACCTGCTGGGTTCGCGATCCGTGCTGGCTAAACCTCCCCAAGGAGACTGGCGCTTAAAAAACATCTATAAAATGGCTGATTTATGCAAGACAAAAAAATTCATATTCTCTTGGTAGAAGATGATGAGGTTGATGTGATGAACGTCCGGCGAGCTTTCAAAAAAAATAACATCGTCAACCCCCTCTACATTGCTGCCAATGGATTAGAAGCTCTAGCTATATTACGTGGAGAAGGAAAAATAGACCCTCCAATGCCTCAAGCGCGCCGATTGATTTTGCTGGACTTGAATATGCCCAGAATGAGCGGGATCGAGTTTTTGCAAGAATTGCGACTGGATGAATGTTTGAGGTCGATTCCGGTAATCGTCCTCACAACTTCTAATGAAGATAGAGATAAAGTAAAAGCTTATAATTTGAATGTAGCGGGCTATATTCTTAAACCTGTCACTTTTTCTAACTTCGTGGAAGTTATGGCTACCCTCAACAGATACTGGATGCTGAGCGAAATTCCCTAAATAAGAGAAAATTTAACAGGAAAAGTTTCAAGGTGGCTTTGGTGATTTTTCAGTGGTGCATTTATTTTAATTACTTTTTGTAGGCTGCAGCTTTTTCGGAGTAATCCACAATTCGGTTGTTATGGACAAAATTCTCACAATTCTGATAGTTGATGACGATGCAGTCGATCGAATGGCGATCAAACGATCGCTCAAGTCCGCTGGTGTTTCGGCAGAAGTTACTGAAGCAGAAGACTGCGCGGATGCCCTGGCCCAACTCTCGGTCAGCAAAAATTCTACTCAGGCTACCGCCAAACTCTCCAAACCAAATAAATCTCAACCTTTAAGCGAGGTTGAGGAGACAGAAAAGGGGGTGCTATTAAATCAAATATTTGAGTGCAAATTTGACTGCGTATTGCTGGACTACGGATTGCCCGACGGAGACGGGCTGAGTTTGGTAAAAAATCTACGAGAAGCGGGGCTGAAAGTTCCCTTAATTGTGCTCACAGGTCAAGGCGACGAACAAATTGCTGTGGAATTGATGAAGGCTGGAGCTTCTGATTATATTGCTAAAAATAAGCTTTCTCCCGATAGTTTGTCTCGCAGTTTGTACAATGCCATTCGCGTTTACCGCGCCGAATCAAAGGCGTTTGATGCCAGTCAAAAACTTAAGGAAAGTGAGGAACGGTACAGGTTAGTTTTAGAGGGAGTGAACGACGGAATTTGGGATTGGGATTTAAGTAAAAATGAGGTTTATTGGAACGATCGCCTTTTGGAAATTATCGGTTTGTCGCGAAAGCAATTTGGCAGGACTATGGAAGCTCTATACAACCGCCTGCACCCCGATGACAAGGAGGGAATCGTCGCCGCGATCGCCGCTCACTTGGAACAAGAAATAGACTATAATGTAGAATTCCGGCTGCTACACTCGAACGGTGTTTACCGCTACTGCACTTCTCAGGGAAAAGCTCAGCGGAATTCCCAAGGAAAACCGCTGCGGATGGCCGGCATGATTAGCGACATTACCCAGCGCAAACAGGCGGAAGATGCTCTGGAAAGGGAACGGCTGCAACTGAGACAAATTATTAATTGCGTGCCTGTAGCAATGGCGATGTTCGATACACAAATGCGCTATATGGCTAATTCTAAAAAATGGATTAGTCAATTTGATTTGGAGTTGCCGTCCCTGAATAATCTCAGCCATTACGAATTGTTTCCAGATACCCCCAATCGCTGGAAAGTAATGTATCAAGAAGTGCTCAAAGGCAAGGTAGTTTCTGTGAGCGAAGATGCCTGGGAACGAGCCGACGGATCTGTTCTGTACCTGCGGTGGGCTGCTCACCCTTGGTACGATCCAGACGAGAAAGTCGGGGGAATTGTGATGGTTGCCGACAAGATTAATGAGTTGGTGGAAGCGCGGGAAACTGCCTTAGAAGCGAGCCGGGTGAAGTCGCAATTCTTGGCGAACATGAGTCACGAAATTCGCACTCCGATGAATGGGGTTTTGGCAATGGCTCAATTGCTGCTGCGCGCTCCTCTGGAACAGAAACAGCGAGACTGTGCTCACACGATTTACCGCAGTGCTGAACATTTGCTGACTGTTATTAATGATATCCTCGATTTCTCTAAGATTGAAGCTGGAGAAATGCGGCTGGAAAAGTCTAATTTTGATTTGGATAGTTGCGTTGAGTCGGTGATAGAAATTATAGCGCATTTGGCAGAAGAAAAAGGTATTGAATTGAATATTTTAGTAGACAGCTCAGTGCCGAGAAAGTTGGTGGGCGACTCGGGCAGATTGAAGCAAGTTTTGCTGAATTTGACGGGTAATGCCATAAAATTTACCGATCGCGGTCAAGTTCTAGTTCACGTAACTGTGAAACAGGGCAACCGACAGGCAGACGGTAGACAAGAAGCAAGATTGCTATTTTCCGTGCGGGATACTGGCATTGGAATTTCGGCAGAAGGGCAAACAAAACTGTTCCAATCTTTTTCTCAGGTAGACGATTCTCCTACTAGGCCTTACGGCGGAACGGGTTTGGGTTTGGCGATTTGTAAGCAGTTAGTGGAGATGATGGGAGGCGATATTGGAGTTCGCAGTTTGCTAGGCAGCGGTGCTACTTTTTGGTTTACTGTACCTTTGGAAAAACAGTTGCCAGTTGAGCCTCATGATCCCGAACTTGCGGGCAAGAAGCTGTTAGTAGTATCGGAAAGCGCTTTGAGGAGGGCAGCGGTGCGATCGCTCGCTCAAAGTTGGGGTGCCCGCTGCGATGAGGCAGAAACTGCTACTGAGGCTTTGACTTGGTTGAACAAGGCCCAGGGCGCGATTTCTCAGAATTCGGGGGAGAGGGAAAAAAGCTGGGATTTGGTGCTTGTGGACTTGCAAATGCCTGAGTTGGATGCGGAGGAATTTGCTAGGAAAGTGCGATCGACCTCGACAGTTGGCTCGTTAATCGCCATGACTGCTTTGCGAGAACAGCCGAAGGCTGAATCGCTTTGCAGTCATGGTTTTAACGGATATTTGATCGAGCCGGTGCGGCCAAGCCGCCTGCTTGAGGCAATGCTTGCGTCGGTGAAGGGAACGGGAGAGTTTGGGAGGCTGGAGGCTGCTAATACTTGCAAATTGCCAGCAGTTAATTCTCAATATGTTACTCCCAATTCGCTGTCATCGCTGAGAATTTTGGTGGCGGAAGACCACCCGATCAATCAACAAGTTCTTGTCGAACAGTTGGCCGTTTTAGGCTATCAGGCTGACTGCGTGGTCAACGGTCAAGAAGCGCTGGATTTACTGGCTAAAAAAAGCTATGATTTAGTGCTGATGGACTGTCAAATGCCGGTACTTGACGGTTACAAAGCGACGCAAAAGTTGAGGGAAATCGAAGGAAGCGATCGGCATACTTTTGTGATGGCTTTAACTGCTCATGCTATGCCGGGGGAACGAGAAAAGTGTCTGGCGGCGGGGATGGACGATTATCTCAGCAAACCTGTAGATTTAGATGCTTTGGCGGCGGCTCTGAAAAAGTATGAAGCCCTAAATGTTCAGGGTGAAAATAAGTATGGAGTTAAAAGTATTAATTCGGAAAATAAATCTCAATTAGCAACAAATTATACAGAAGTTGTGGAAAAAGCGCAGGTTGTGGCTCTGCCGACACCAAGGGCGATCGCACTTCAAACTTGGGAACATAGAGACTACGACGGACTGTTCGACAAGAGCAGATTGGAGCAACTCGGACGAGTTAATATTAAATTACCAGAGCGACTTTTGCAAGCTTTTGTGGCAGACGCCCAAGCTGATATGGCTGCGGCCAAACTAGCTCTAGAAGCTAAAGATTGGCAAGCTGTGGAATATCAAGCCCACCGTCTCAAAGGAACTTCTGCTAATGTGGGAGTTGCCCTGATGTCGGATTTGGCCGCACAATTGGAGCATCAAGCGCGAGGCTTTCAATCTGAACCACCAGAGAGGGAATTGTTAAATATTGAGAGGGTTGAGAACATATTAGTGAGTTTGTCCAGTCATTTAGCCCGGGTTCAAGAATTTGTGGAAACTCGAATGTTCGGTTAATATCTTACTCGCTCAGAGTCGATATTAGTCGGCGATTAAAATCGCCATTACCAAAACGAAGTCCCTCTCTAAGAGACTAAGAAATAAAGCGATACGGTACGGAGGGTGCATCCTACATATAAAAATTATAATAGGGAAATTTAGTTGGTTTCTTTCTTCACTCCGTGTCCTCTGCGTTCTCTGCGGTTAATTTAAAAAATAATTAAGTTAGCTATGAATTACGATCCCAGTACAAACACTATTTTAGATAGCGATTCATTAGAAAATGATGAAAAACTGCTAACGCCTTTGATGACATTTGCTAGAGAAATTTTATTGTATGAAAACGAGGCTATTGCTGAGCAAAATTCTGTAAATGCTGTGCCGTACCTACCCGACGAAAGCAATAATTTTTGTGTTGAGAATTTGGTGGCAAAAGTCGCTCGGTGCTGTCGGGAAAGCAAGGTGGGGAAAAAATTACCTACGGCTTTTTACGTCCACGTTTCGGCTTTGCAAGCACTCAACCCAGTCATCGGAATCTACGAAAATTGTGCCAGACGCACTCTCGAAAATATTGATGAAGCAAATTTAGTTAAATTTTCACTCCATCAACCTAAAATATCTTATCTTTTTTACCCTGATTTCGATACAGATGCTCATCCTGCTTTGCAAACCAGCATCCAAATTAATCTAGCAACAGGGGAAGTTAAATATTTCGATTACAGCAACAGCGAAAATCCTCCAGTTTTGCACCGTAAGGAAACTTTTGTAGCTGCGGATTATCCCAATTACGAAAAGTTTGCTCGACTCACTCGCTGCGAGGAAAAGTGGGGGCTGCTTGACAATACTAGCGTTATCGGCACTCGCGAGGGTTGGCTCAAATATTTGGGATATTGCGGTGTAGAAATCCAAGATCATACTGTTGTCGAGCGTTTGAAACAGGAGAATAGTGAGCTATCAATTCCTAAGATCGAGCGACACAAAGCTGCAATGGTACGCAATTCGCTTTCTAAACCTCTGCGTCTGGTTTTAGAAGCTGATTTAGCGAGGGACGGGGCGACTTTTTTTGATTACGGTTGCGGTTTCGGCGGGGATGTTAAATATATTGCACAAGAGGGTTATGCTATTTCTGGTTGGGACCCATACTATCAGCCGGATACTCCGCGAATTTGTGCTGATATTGTGAATATTGGTTATGTGATTAATGTGATTGAATCTTTGGCGGAACGGCGAGAAGCTTTGCTGAATGCTTGGGAATTAACTAAGAATTTATTAGTTGTAGCGGCTCAAGTTTTGATTGACGATCGCCAACAAGGTCAAATTGCTTACGGGGATGGGGTGATTACTTCTCGGAATACTTTTCAGAAGTATTACGAACAAGAAGAGTTGAAGGTTTATATTGATCAAGTTTTGAGTGTTGATGCGATTCCTGTGGCTTTGGGGATTTATTTTGTGTTTCGGGATGCGGCGGAGGGTGAAAGTTTTCGTGCTTCTCGGTTTCGATCGCACTTATCGACTCCCAGAGTGCGATCGAAAGTTAAGCGGTTTGAGGATTATGCGGAAATGTTGGCTCCTTTGATGGCTTTTGTGAGCGATCGGGGCCGCCTTCCTGTTAAAGGCGAACTAGCGGAAGAATCGGCGATTAAGGAGGAATTTCACAGTTTTAATCGCGCTTGGAGGGTGATTTTGCAAGCAACGGATGCGGATGATTGGGAGAAAATCGCCGACAAGCGCCGCCAAGATTTGCTGGTGTATCTGGCTCTGAACGGTTTGGGCGATAGACCTTCAATGCGCCGACTCCCGGCTCAAATCCGCAACGACATCAAAGGTTTGTTTGACAATTATCAAAAAGCTTGCACTTTGGCAGATTTAATGCTATATAGTCTGAGCAAACCTGATATTGTTGCGGATTGCTGCGAAGATAGTGCGATCGGCTACAAACAGCATGGTTCCCTTTCTGTTCACGTCTCTGCATTAGAAGAACTAGATCCTTTGCTCAGGCTCTACGAAGGCTGCGCCAACCGCACAATTGGCAGACTTGACGGCGCGACAATTATCAAATTTTACGCTCGCAGACCTCAGATTTCCTATCTATTTTATCCCGATTTTGACACTAACCCGCATCCAGCCCTTCACACTTCTATGCACATAGATTTGCGCGACCTTTCTGTGAGCTATCAAGACTATTCTGATGTGTACAATCCGCCAATTTTAGTGAGAAAAGAAGCTTTTGTTACTGAGAGTTATCCCCATTATGACAAGTTTGCGAAACTCACCCGCCAAGAAGAAAAGTTAGGTATTCTCGATCGTGGCGTAGTTAAGAAACATCGGGAATGGATGAAGTGTTTGGAGGAAAATTGCGTTAAAATTAAGGATCATAAGTTGTTTTGGCGATCGAATGCTGACCCAGAAAAATTGAAAATGCTGCAAAAAGCTGCCTCGGAACGTCAGGCGCGAAAGATTGAGGTTAATGCAGGAAAGAGTGAAGGAACCACAGAGGGCACAGAGAGCACAGAGGAAGGGAAAGAAGAGGAATAGTCATGGAAACAGAGAAAGTTTCTGCCTAACTACCCAAAGTTGGGATTTTAGACATAAAATTTCTGCTTTTGACCCCATGACGGGAAGGGAGTAGTTCCCAAAATCTCAAAATATTGATAGACTTAATCAAAGATATCTTGTTCTGTTTAAAAGGTAGAGCCATGACAAATCAAGAGTTTTTAGGTGAATTTTTATCTCTGCCGGCTGAAGCACAGAGTCAAGTGGTAAGTTTGATCGCCTTTTTAAAACAAAAGTACATATATGATGAACCTGTCTCTTCGTCAGTAAATGTTGATTTAATGAACGATCCATTTATTGGAATGTGGCGAGATCGTCAAGACTTAGGTAGCACTACCTGGGTACGTAATCTCCGAGAAAACGAGTGGTAAAAAGCACATGGCTAGTTCAACTATCATAGATACCGACATAATCATCGATGTTGGTCGTGGTATTCCTGATGCAGTTAATTGTTTGCAAGGACTAAAATAAAGTTCTCGATTACCAATTAGCATAATCACACAAATGGAGCTAATTGTTGGTTGCGCTAACAAGGTAGAGTTACAGACTCTAGAAAAATTTATCCAGCAGTTTGACGTGATTAGAATTGACCAGTCTATCTCAGATAAGGCGGTTGACTTGTTACGGTTGTATCGGCTAAGTCACGGCTTACTAATTGCCGATGGCTTGATCGCAGCTACAGCAATAGTATGGGAGTACCCTTTCATCACTAAGAACCAACGAGATTATCGATTCATTCAAAACTTAAATTTATTGCCATATCCGTAGCAATCAGAAAGCCTAACAATGCGTTGGAGTCGAGTATCGGTATTGGTTTACTTGATGGACGAATTGTAGTTGTTGTCTACACGGAGCTTGATGAGGAAACAGTTCGTATTATCTCCAGGGCGAAAGTCACTGTCTTATGAACGCAGACGCTATGAACAATACCTCACAAACCGACTGGGCGAGAATCGACGCAATGAGCAATGAAGATATCGATACTTCCGATAGTCCACCACTATCGGAGGAGTTCTTTACTAGAGCGCAATTACGAATGCCTCAGTCGGCTATTACTATGCAAGTTCAAGTCGATCCTGAAACATTTGCTTGGTTTCAGGCACAAGGAGAAACTGCCAGCAAATGTCTGTAGCACTTAGGATTTATGCAGATGCACACAAAACCTATCCTGCATTCGTAGCAAAGCCAGCATAGCGACAGCTATAATTATGGTTGGGTTTCATTACCTTCCGACAAAGAATTAGGCTTCTTGCTACAATGTTTTGATACAGTTCAAGTCAGGTAGAATATGTCCCTAATGTAATGAGCGCCCCAGCAAAATTCCAAGCAACCTCTCCTCCTTTCCGTTGGGATGAAGCGGGAGGTATCCGTATAGGTTCGAGTCGAGTCACCCTAGATAGCATACTTGCTTCATACCACAATGGCTCCACTCCCGAAGAAATCGCTATTCAGTATTCAGTTGTTCGCTTAGAAGACATATACAGTACCATTGCTTACTATCTAAACCATCGTCAGGAAATTGACAGTTATTTGGAACAGCGCAGCCAACAATCTCAGCAACTGAGACAAGAACTTTCTCGACAACACAACTTAGTTGATCTGAGACAACGTTTGCTTACTCGTTATCAGTCAAAAGGGGAGTCGATACCAAGTGCGCCTTCTAACTGATGAAAATTTTAATGGAGCCATATTGCGTGGGCTGGTGAGACGTTTGCCTGAATTAGATATTGTTCGTGTCCAAGATGTAGGGCTGATTCACACTGACGATCCAGATATTTTAGAATGGGCGGCTAATGAAGGACGCATCTTACTTACCCCTGATGTGGCCACTATTACGATGTATGCCTACGAGCAGTCAATCAAGGACTACCTATGCTGGGAGTTATTGAGGTTATTGCAACAGCACCCATTGGTAAGATCATTGATGATTTAGAACTATTTATTTGTTGGAGTCAGCCTGATGAATATGAAGGTCGAATTCTTTTCATCCCTTTCCCTTGATATACTTAACCTGCTTATGATGTATATTAATATTAGAAGTACCTCTAACAATCAACTGCGGAGTGGTAAATGAGTCAAAATATTTATCGATTTCAGGGTGATGACCCGGATATAAATCTTGCTAGCAAGAAGGCACGCGAATCATTTAAATATTTTTGGCGTGAGTTGTCATGGGAAAGGCGGCGGATAATTCCTGGGCTGGATATAAGTGCAGTAAAACTTGGATTTCCGACGGGAAAGGTGACGGATTCTGCACCATCAGTTGAACATATGTGGGTGGAGAATGTTAATTTTGATGGTCTGAAAGTTAGTGGAGATTTATTAAACGATCCGAGATGGATAGATGGAATTGGATCGGGCGACCAGATTGTGATGGGCTTCAACGATATCAATGATTGGATATATTCTATTGATGGGATGGTTTATGGTGCATATACTGTTAATGCAATACGGCTTACAATGAATAGCGATCGAAGGCGTGTGCATGATGATGCTTGGGGTTTGGAATTCGGCGATCCGAGAGAAATCCGAATTGTTCCCGATAGCTATTTAAATCAAGAATCAAGAAATAAGGATGAATATGAAATCGGCGAGCATCCAATGAGTGAGAATATGGCTGCAAAAATTGATTCTGCATTAAGTGAAAATCCTACCATTGTAAATCAAATTGATGAAAATGGCTGGACTATGCTGCAATGTGAGGCATTGGCTGGCAACTTAACTCCTGTTAAATTATTATTAAAGTATGGCGCTGATAAAATGATTAAGAATCCTGATGGGTTGACGGCGATTGACTTGGCGGAAGTGATGAAATGGAATAAAATTACTGATTTTCTAAGATAATCGGTGGGGCTTATAATAGGGAATTGTTTACCGGGTACAAGAGCCGCAACTTATTTCAGCACGTAAAGCAACTCGTCAGGAGAGGGCAGAGTATGAAGGTTGAAGCATTAAAGCAGCGATTAAACCGCAACCGTCCAATGACTAGCGTGACGATTCGTATGCCCGAAGATGTTGTGGAAGATTTAAAAAAAGTTGCACCATTGTTGGGTTTTTCGGGTTATCAGCCATTAATTCGTGCTTATATCGGTCAAGGTTTGCGCGTTGATTTAGAACGATTTGAGAGCGAGACAGTAACAGCCTTAGTAGCAAGTTTGAAGCGTCGAGGTGTCAGCGATGCAGTGATTGATGAGGCATTAAAGGAAGTCGTTCGTGCTGAGTCCTGTTAATTGTGTCTAGCCAGCAGCATCTCATATCCAACCCGTTGACATCGGAATTATTCATCTCTCTCTTCTGCAGACTCTGCGCCCTCTGCGCCCTCTGCGGTTAAATCATTCCCATACAATCGGAATTGATACCATTACAAAAGTCACTGTCTCATAAACGCAGACGCAACCATCCTACTTTTGACAAAGCAGTTCGCCTCGGACAAGAATGGCGTAAGTCTGCTGAATAGCTCAATACCTGCACGCGAGCCAAAAACCCGGTTTCTGCGTGAATATCTCAAGGGATTATCCACGATTTTTCCTAGAAACCGGGTTTTTTAGGTTGATAGTGCGTAAGTCCTGTTAAGCAAACTTAATCTTCAAATAATCATCCTCCATCTTCGCCCCCGAAGGTTGCAGTGCCGCTAAAGCTTGCGGCAACACCAAATTACGGCGGTGATTCCCAATCCGAACATTCAACTCATCTCCCGTTTTGGTCAACTGGATCTGATCCTTAGCAATTCCGGGCAAATACAGTTCAAGACTATATTGATTGTTTTCCTGCACGATCTTAATCGTATTTTCTTTGTAATAAACTTGACTTGGATCTTCGTCTTTGTAAAGCGTTTCTTTCAACCGTTCCAAAGCTGGCAAACCGCACATTTCTTCGGAATAAAGTGGCACCTCCTTAACTGGCAGCGGCATGAAATCTGAGTGAATTTCCTGACGGTACTGTTCCTGGCTTTCTTTCCACCGTTTAAAAAATGGGTCAGTTACTTCTGCGGGAATAATCCGGTTAGCTACTACTAAATCTGTGGCTACATTGTACAAACTCAAATAGGCATGAGCCCGCAGAGACTCTTTAATTACCATTTTTTCTGGATTGGTAACTAACCTTACCGAAGTCACAGTATTGTCAGTTAAAACCTTTTCCAAAGCTTCGATTTGCTCGTAAAATTCGTAAGGTGCATCCATCACCTCTTTGTCTGGTAAAGAAAAACCCGCAATTGGTCTAAAAATAGGTTCAACTAAAGGTCTAAGGGCAGCAGATATACCTTGCAGCGGCTTGTAAAATTTTCTCATGTACCAGCCACCAACTTCCGGCAAACTTAGCAGTCTTAATGCTGTGCCAGTCGGAGCAGAATCGATAATTAAAACATCAAATTCGCCTTCGTCGTAATGCCGCTTCATTCGCACTAAACCGAAGATTTCATCCATTCCTGGCAAGATGGCTAATTCTTCAGCTTGCACCCCTTCGAGCCCCTGCGCTCGCAACACTTGAGTAATGTAGCGCTTAACTGCTCCCCAATTGCCTTCTAATTCCCTGAGAGCGTCTAATTCTGCTCCCCACAAATTCGGTTTCACCAGCCGTGAATCGTGTCCGAGTTCCATGTCAAAGCTGTCGGCTAAGGAGTGAGCGGGATCTGTACTCAGCACTAGGGTTTTGTATCCCAATTCGGCACAGCGCAGCCCTGTCGCAGCGGCTACGGAGGTTTTGCCGACGCCGCCTTTTCCAGTCATTAATATTAAGCGCATTGATTGTTTAGCTCGCCTGAAAGTAGTTTACTCCTATATTGTAACGTTATGTAAAGAAAATTAATTTTGTGGGGAAATTAATTTGGGCGACAAGCAGCCGCCGGACACAGCACATTTTCGCTAACTCACGAAATTGCTGCCATGTCAAGATAAGTTAAAATTACTTATCTCAGCTATCAATTGCAACAAATAAAAATCCATCAGCGTTCATCTGCGTTTATCTGCTAACATCTGCAGTTAAAAAGGGCATCTCGCTCTGGAAACACTATTTTTTATTGCTAAAAAACCTAATAAAAATTCTCAAACATTAGTTTTCACAGGAAATACAAGCTGTTTGAGCACATCCAACCGCGAACAGTCCCAATAATCGATGTGAGAAACAATTAAACCGTCGCTGTTGACTTTCAGTTCGCTCCTACCGGCGATCGCCATTTTCGGTTTCCAAGGTAGCGGTGCGATCCAGCTCAGAGTCCAGCGAGTGTCTATAGTATCTCCCGACTGCGAAATCTCGTGCAAATCGAGATTTATATCCTGAAAAAAAGTCCCCATAAACCCGATCATTTTGCGGTAGCGATCGACTCCTGTAAATCGATTCACCGGATCTTCAAAATAAACATCTTTTGCATAGATGCTGTAAGTCTGATTATCGGGAAATCTTTGATAATCGTCTTTGAGAATTTCAAGAATGTCCATTTCGAGCGATCGTTATTCTTCTATTATTAGAATATAATTTTAACACAATAGATCAAAAATCCGCAATTCACGTCCAAATTGTGATAGTATATTAGGTTATTTCCTGCCTTGCCAACTTTCAACTTAACATCACAACTATGATTGACCTCTACACTTTTACTACCCCCAACGGTCGCAAAGTCTCGATCATGCTCGAAGAAATAGGTTTACCCTACAACGTGCACGTCATCGACATCACAAAAAACGACCAATTTAGCCCAGAATTCATCGCCATCAACCCCAACAGCAAAATTCCGGCGATAGTCGATCGAGATAACGCCATCACCGTCTTCGAGTCCGGCGCTATTCTGATCTATCTTGCCGAAAAAAGCGGCAGATTTCTGCCCACAGACAAACAAAAATACTTTCAAGTTATGGAATGGCTGATGTTTCAAATGGCCAGCGTCGGCCCGATGTTTGGTCAGCTAAACCACTTCAAACGCTTTGCACCCGAACAAATTCCCTATGCGATTGGGCGCTACGAAAAAGAAACCTTGCGCCTCTACGGAGTATTAGACACTCAACTAGCAAAATATGAATACATTTGCGGCGACTATTCTATTGCCGACATTGCTACCTATCCCTGGGTTGCTATTTACGAATTTCAAGGATTAACCCTCGACAACCACCCGCACCTCAAACGTTGGGTAGAAACCTTGCAGAAGCGTCCCGCCGTTGAGCGCGGAATGGCAGTTGGCGTAAGTCCTAACTGAGAATTAAACTTGATGAGCGGTCACAAGCTATTTGACTGTAGCTCAAAATCCGGTTTGACACTGCCATGACTTGCTAACCATTGATAAACTTGCAGCATCTGCTGAGCTTTAACATCCCAGGAATAGTGATTCATGGCGTAATTGTGGGCTGCAATGCCCATGCGTGCAACACGAGGGCGATCGGCGACAAGCTGTTCGAGTTCTGCGGTAAAATTTTTTACCAGTGTGTCAAAATTACTTATAGGAACTTTAATCCCCCGATCGGGCTCTACCAGCGCACCGGGTCCGCCGTAGTCAACTACAACACAAGCCATACCGCAGGCCATTGCCTCAACCACAACGCCAGCCCCCAGTTCGCGAATCGAGGGAAAAGCAAAAATCTCAGCTTGGCGCATCAATTCTCCCACTTCAGGTTGGGTTTTTTGACCTAAAAGTTTAACGCAGTTGCCTAAATTGTGTTCTGCGATTAATTGTTCTAGTCTAGGACGTTCGGGTCCGTCGCCAACAATCGCTAATTTATGCTGCTGCAAAATCGAACTGTTAGCGAAAGCGCGAATGACAACTTCTGGCAATTTATAGGGAACTAGCCTGCCGGCAAACAGTACCGTCACTTGTTCGCTGCTAGAGCGTTGGGGCAGCTTAAACAATTCGGGATCGATGCCAACTTCGGCATAATTAATTGTCTTCGCTCTCGCTGAGGCTGGCAAATCTACGATCGTGTGATCGAATGCCGCCAGAATTCCTGCTGAACGTTCATAAGTAGAGCGGTAAAAAGGCATTAACCTGTAAGCATTTCGCACATAGCTCAACCACTCACGTTCCCGCTTCAACTCTGTTGTGAAAGCTTTCGGCCAAGGCAGCCCGCCGTTGAGAGGCCCAAGCAAAAAAGGAATAGGACTCCAAGCTGCCATAGGACTTGGCTGCGTGGGCGACATCGGGGTAATCCGGTGAACGACATCGAAATGCCCGCTTTGCAACTCTTGCTTGTAGCGCTGCCATACTTCCCACTCAAAGGCGAGATAGCTGAAATAACCTAGCGCTGTCCTAATAGTCCAGGATTTTTCTGAGCCACCGGTTAGTAAATTAGCTAGATTTTGAATGGGAACCGCAACATTTTCTGTATCTAGATAAACGACTTTAGCCTTACCCATCCCGACTTTATCGATATTGGGTTTATTCCGAATTTGAGTAACAACCGTAGCCTCAACATAATGGCTTATTGCACGCGCAAATTTATATCCAACCACCGGTAAAGAAGGCCACTCAGGATTGCAAACATCCGCCAGAATCAAAACCCGCATCGTATCAGTTTGCTCTTTGTTTTTCATAAAAACTCCAGTATCTGTACAATTTGTCATAATAATTATTCGCGAGATTGGTTTAGGAGAACTTCCCTGCGCTTGCCCCCTTGCTTGCCTACCCTAACTAATTATTCGCTCATGAGTGAGAATTGCTCTGGGACTCAAGAACTTTATAACACCGCTATCCCTATCTTGGCAAGTGTACCAATACATAGAAGATCGCGGTGTTGTTTTAAAGATACTGGTGATTCAGGATTGGAATGATTCTCTGACCTGCTTCCAGCACTCAATTGTTGGCGCACCGAGGAACTCAATCGGCGAAATGCTTAATAATCGCCTCAGCAAACTCCGAACACTTCAACTCAGGCACCGGCGGCTCCATCAACCTCGCCAAATCATAAGTAACTTCACCGTTAGAAATTGCCGCTCCCAAACCCTTCTTAATCAAGTCTGCTGCTTCCTGCCATCCCATGTATTCTAACATCATCACCCCGGACAAAATCAGGGAACCGGGATTGACTTTATCCAAACCAGCGTGTTTCGGTGCAGTGCCGTGAGTCGCCTCAAAAACTGCACATTCATCACCAATATTCGCACCGGGGCCCATGCCCAATCCACCGACAATAGCGGCGGCCGCATCGGACAAATAATCCCCATTCAGATTCATGGTAGCCAAAATCGAATACTCGGCCGGTCGGGTTTGAATTTGTTGGAAAATACTGTCAGCAATTCGGTCGTTGACCATGATTTTTTCTTTCCACTGGCCGCTGCCGTGACTGTCCCAAATTGCAAACAGAACGTCGGCTACTTCTTGACGAATTTTGGCTTGTTTTTCTGGGGTCAAAGCATCGTATCCTGGGTCTATTTGGCGAGCATTATCTTCTAAGCTAATGTCGGGATTTTTTTCTTTGTTGCCCAGAATCCAAGACTCTCTTTCCGTTACGCACTGTTCGCGAAATTCGGTGGTTGCTAATTCATAACCCCAATCTCGGAAAGCTCCTTCGGTATATTTCATGATGTTGCCTTTGTGCACCAAAGTCACTTGCTGCTTATCTTTCGGCAACCGTAAAGCGTGGGTAATGGCCCGCCGTACTAAACGCTGAGAACCTGTTTTGCTAATGGGTTTAATTCCGATGCCAGAATCGAGGCGAATTTGTTTTTTGCCATGTTCGGGTGTTGCGGGAATTAACTCATTATTGAGATATTCAATCAATTTCTTGCCGATTTCGCTGCCTTTGGCCCATTCAATTCCGAGGTAAATATCTTCTGTATTTTCCCGGTAAATAATTACATCTAGGAGTTCAGGGGTTTTGTGTAGCGATGGTGTTCCAGCATAATATTTGCAGGGCCGCACGCAGGCGTAAAGGTCAAAGATTTGCCGCAAAGCTACGTTTAGCGATCGAATGCCGCCCCCGATTGGGGTTGTCAGTGGCCCTTTGATGGCGACTCCGTATTCTTTGATGGCGTCTAAGGAATCCTGGGGCAGATATTGGTAAGTACCGTAGACATCGCAGGCTTCGTCGCCTACATAGATTTTAAACCAGTTGATTTTTCGATCGCCACCGTAAGCCTTTTCTACCGCAGCATCCATGACTTTCTGGGATGCAGGCCACAAGTCAACGCCCGTACCGTCGCCGCGAATGAAGGGAATAATTGGGTCATGGGGGACGATCGGCGAACCATCTTTGAAAGTAATTTTAGAACCAGTTGTCGGGGCTACAATCTTTTCGTACATATCTTAACAGCGCGGATAGGAATGTTCCCTATTTTGCCACGATTATCTGCCTAAACCTCCACCAATCCTAAATATTTGTATAAATTTAAGTGGGATTTTTGGGCGATCGGCTGCCCGTCACTGTGACTTTTGGGCGATCGCCAATTTAAACCTCTATTTAAAAAAGTAGCAAAGATAGCAGAAGTTTCTATCAAATCTCCCTCTCTATCTTTCAGCGCTACGGTTGAGAAGATGCTGGAAACAAGTCAGTGGATTTTAGATTTTAGATTTTAGATTTTAGATTTACTCCCCAGATGAATCTGGGAGGTTGAACCTTAGTCTAAAATTTTGAACGCCTCGCGACTTTTGTCGGAAAGTTGTATGCGTTTTTGGGTGGGGTCAAAATGGTGATTGTAGCCGCCGATGAACGCAAATAAACGCAGATTATTTTCACAACTTTTGCCTTTATTTGCGATATTTTTCCTTCTGCATATTCTTTTTGACAACCCACAAAATACACCAAATGACAATAATCACCACAACTATTTTGGAAACCGGGCCCAGATATTCCTCTACAAGTGTATAATTTTCCCCTAGTTTATATCCGGCAAAAGTCAGGAAACTTACCCATAAAAGAGTGCCTCCTGTTGAGTATAGTAAAAAAGGAATTAAAGGCATATTATTGATGCCAGCGGGCAGGGAAATCAGGGTGCGAACTCCTGGTACGAGGCGACACAAAAACACGGCTTTGTTGCCGTGTCTGTTAAACCATCTATTTGCTTTGTCAATATCGGCGCCCGATACTGTGATCCACTTGCCGTATTTGTCGGCTAAATTCCTCAAGCGTTCTTCGCTCAATAATTTACCCGCATAGTACCAGGGAAACGCCCCCAGAATTGTACCGATTACTCCTGCTGCGATCGCCGGCGCTAACTGCATATCATCACCCTTTGATGCCGTGAATCCTGCCAGTGGCATAATCAATTCTGAGGGGATGGGGGGGAAAAGATTTTCTAAAAACATCAACAGGCCAATTCCGAGATAGCCCATCGACTGCATTGTGTTAGTGATCCATTCAACCATTTTGATTTAAATATTGGTAATAGGTACTTTGTATTTTGCTCGTTTTTGATTGTTCCCAGGCACAGCCGGGGAACGCATATAAGCGAGGCTCTGCCTCAACTCCCCATGAGGGAGGCAGAGCCTCCTTGTATTCATTCCCCGGCACAGCGTGGGAACGATAAACGATGATTAAGTGCCCGAAGTCCAAGAGTTTGTGTACTCAATTTGTTCGGCAGTCAAGGTATCAATGTGAATACCCATTGCTTCCAATTTGAGACGGGCAATTTCTTTGTCAACTTCTACGGGTATTGAGTGAATACCCGGCTCTAGTTTGCCTTTGTTCGTAACTAGATATTCGCAGGCTAAAGCTTGGTTAGCAAAGCTCATATCCATCACGGCGCTGGGGTGTCCTTCGGCTGCTGCCAAGTTGATCAAACGGCCTTCGCCCAACACAATAATCGATTTGCCATTATTGAGGTGATATTCTTGAGTGAAAGACCGGACTGTTTTCACATCGGTGCTTTTTGCGCCGAGGGATTTGAGGTCAATTTCAATGTCGAAGTGACCGGAATTGCAAACAATTGCGCCGTCTTTCATTGTGTCGAAATGTTCGGCACGAATGACGTGTTTGTTGCCGGTAACGGTAATGAATATATCTCCGACTGTTGCTGCTTCGTCCATCGGCATGACGCGGAAACCGTCCATCACTGCTTCGATCGCCCGAATCGGATCGATTTCGGTGACAATTACGTTAGCACCCATGCCGCGGGCGCGCAGTGCCGTGCCTTTGCCGCACCAACCGTAACCTGCAACCACAATATTTTTACCGGCTAACAAAATATTGGTAGCGCGGATGATGCCGTCTAGGGTAGATTGACCGGTACCGTAGCGGTTGTCAAAGAAGTGCTTGGTGTCGGCGTCGTTGACGTTCATTGCGGGGAAAGTCAGCACGCCGTCTTTCAACATGGCCCGCAGGCGCACGATGCCTGTGGTAGTTTCTTCGGTAGTTCCGATTAAGTCGGCAATTTGGTTCGGGCGGTGCTGGATTAGTGCCGCTACCACGTCGCTGCCGTCGTCGATGATAATATTGGGGCGGTGGTCTAGGGCTGTGTAGACGTGACGTTCGTAGGTAGCCGCGTCTTCTCCTTTGAGGGCGAAGACGGAAATGCCGTAGTCTTCAACTAAGCAAGCCGCTACGTCATCTTGAGTGCTCAAGGGGTTGCTGGCGATCAGTACGGCGTCGCCACCGCCGAGTTTGATGGCGATTGCCAAATGAGCGGTTTCTGTGGTTACGTGGCAGCAAGCAGCCAAGCGAATGCCAGCAAAAGGCTTTTCTTTAGCGAAGCGTTCTTGAATTTGCCGCAAAACGGGCATTTCCCGGCCGGCCCACTCGATGCGTTGCTTTCCCAAGGGGGCGAGGGACAAGTCTTTGACTTCGTGTTTAATCTTGACGGATGTAGCAACCATGTATGTTATTTCTCAGAAATCATCAAACTTTGTTAGTTTTAGCAGATTAAGTCATCGGCGGGCAAGTGCTGTGATTTTACTCGATCGGGGTCGGCGAGGCTAATCTTAAATTTTGATTGTGTTTTATTGACACTCAAGCGGGCTGAAGCCGCTGAGATTCTGCGGACAGAGCAGCTTTAGGTAACACCCAAAGTTTTACTCTCGCTACGGTGGTCAAACACCGTCTACACAGTCGGTCAAGTTTTACACCTAACTTACTGGCTACTTTTCTTAGAATGTTGGCAGCCCCATTTATATCTGCATTGATTACAGTTCCATCAGCAGAGCGATACAAACCACGTTTAATTCGTTTTCCCGATGCTTTCCACCCAGGCAGTTTTTCGCCGTATCTGGGTAGGGAGTCTCCATCAAGAAAATTAAAGTCGGCGACACTCTCACGAGCGCCGCCGCTCTCCAAAACCGTGCGTGAAAATTTCTCTTCACACGGCTCCTCAATGACTCGGTGATTGTCACTCATACCGCGTTACCAACATATCCTCTTTCCAGAACCATTCTGTATGTGAGGGTGGCTTAGGTTTAGCACTTTTACAGCTAGATTTTGTACCCAGACTGCCATCTGTTGCAGTCTTTATATCGTGGCAATGTCTGTGAAGTAAATCCCAGTTTTCATAAGAATCCTTTCCACCTTTCGATTTAGGAATTCTGTGGTCAACTTCCATGACATCTTCGTCTCGAAAATGTAATCCGCAGTGAGAACATTTACCCTTTTGAATCTTAAGAAGTGTTGCCACTCTTTTGGGACTTTCAGGGTGTTTTCCCATTCTTGTACTCCAATACACTAAGTTTCCGTCGTATGGTGACGATTCGCCTTTAACTTTGGCATGGTCTATGATTTTTATTTGACCATGTTTGCGTAACCGGAGAGGGTTAGTCCCTTCTTCCCTGGTTGCGAATACCCAGTGATCATTGCCTATGGTTTGCCAGTATTTATTTGACACCCATGTTTTCGATTTTTTCGGATGGCGATGATTTGCCCAAGCTCTGAGTTTTTGATACACCAGGGAGTCTAATTTATAGAAGACTTTGCTACTTGGAACTGTTCGGTAATAGTTAGCCCACCCTATAATTAGAGAATTCAACCTCTTAATTAAATCTGATTGAGATTTGGCTGTGTGGATGTCTATTACTCTTGCGATTTCTTTGAGGTGTATTTTGACTTTTTCCGGGCTTGGGGTGATGATTGTACTGAAACCCAGTAGTTCACCTTGGGGATTTTTCCCGCTAGTGTATTTGCCAGATGGATATTGCCTGACTTTAAACCCCAGGAAATCGAATCCTGGAGGCTGTCCATCGTGGCTGCTCATTGTGTGAGATATCCTTGTTTTACTGGATTTTAGCTCCAAACCCATGCCTTTTAACCATTCAGAGATTATCTCTTTACACTTTTGAACAACGGTTAAATCTTCGTGGAGAATTACGAAGTCATCGGCGTATCTTATTAAGGATATGCTTTTACATTTCTGTTGCCAGCTTATTTGTCCTTTTCCTGTTGACTTTTTGATGTCCAAGGTTTTGGCAAATTCCTTAATTCGATGTTCCATCCCGTGGAGGGCTATATTAGCCAGTAGTGGAGAAATGACTCCACCCTGTGGTGTTCCCTCAAGTGTTGGAAACAACTGCTGTCCGTCCATCACCCCCGCTCGGAGCCATGCCCTGATTTGGCGGCGTAAAAGCGGGAATGTATTTAATTTTTTAAGCAGTGCTTCATGGTCGATTTTGTCGAAGCATTTGGCGATGTCGGCATCTAGCACATATTTTTGCTTATACCTAATCGCATTAAATATTGCCCCGATAGCATCTTGGCACGAGCGTCCAGGTCTGAACCCATATTGGTTCGGTTCAAATTGCGCTTCCCATTCTGGTTCTAGTGCCAGTTTAACAAGCGCCTGCAATGCCCGGTCTTTCATTGTCGGGATTCCTAAAGGTCGCTTCTCTTCTGTACCGGGCTTGGGAATCCATACTCGCCTGGTTGGGCTGACCTTTGAACTCAGGTTTATATTACTTATTAGGTCAAGACGTTGTTTTGGGGTTAGTGATTTGACACCATCCACACCTGCCGTCTTTTTTCCTTTGTTATCCTGAGTAACCCTACGAACCGCTAAGCATTTTGCAGCCCAGGACTTCATCAGCAACTTTTGGAGTCTGCGAAGTGCCTTAATATCACCACGATTGGCGGCTTGATAGATTCTTTTCTGCAACTTGAACACAACTCTTTCCAGCTTTCGCCAGGGAGTCTTGTTCCATTCATACATCGGTTTTACCGTGCTCATGACTTTTACATTGCTACTGGAGGTTCTATCTTCCGAGACACCGTGGGTCTGTCTGCATATCTCCCTCGTTACAAGGGAGCTTTCGCTTTTGACCCAATCTCTCCTTGCCGTTGCATCCGGTTAGCACCTACTCTGAAATTCGACTTTTCAGAGAGCAAACGGTAGGTTATTTCGTTCCTGTTCGTCTTTGTTTAGAGTTTTTAGGGTGGTACTTTCCACCGGGTTTATTACAGAGTGCTTAGTTGGTCAAGCGAGTAATTGCCAACCCTGTGGTAAATTGAAGGTGAAATCCCTTTATTACCAATCCTTGCCCTTTTGGGACTCCCAGCGTATCAACCTGTTTCGCTGGTTGTCTATCACGATGGTTCGGATGTACCTTTGCTTTCGCTACCCATAAACTCCTGCTTTGCAGGATTCTAGAATAGGTTTTCCAGTTACCGCTTTTTCACCCCGCTTTACGGATTGATGGCTAGTCGCTACCGTAGGGGTGATGCTTTCACCGCAGCACCAGCGGGATGGGACTTGAACAGTGTTCTCACCCACAAGACGAACAAGTTGTCATCTAACAAGGGATTAAAGTGCGAACTCAATCCATATTGGATTACCTTGCTAGAGCCTGAATTCCCCCCATTTCTGGGTTTCTTCAGAACGAAACGCACACTACTTTTAGACGTATACGCTTCTTCTGTTTCAGTAAACTTAATGCCGTGTAAATTGCACAATTGGCTTAGTCGGTCTTTCAGCTTTCCTAACGGCATCTGAACAAATTTTTGATTGTTCAGCTTACCCATATCGGCATTAGACTTAAAACCTTGGTTCCATCCAATTACTAAATTGCCGATACCGTGTTTCAAGCAATGTTCAACAATTAACTTCGCAGCCTTATTAATGCCATCGCGCATCTGGTGATTGCGCTTGCGGGTTACACGGTCTAGCCAGTTATCCCAGTAACCCGTGGGCTTTCCTTCCTTTCTAGTTGCTACTTTTTTGTTCCAAAGCTGATTCATCGCTTTCATAACGCGAGCATCAATTAAAAAGGAATTTCCCAGCGTGTCCACGCAAGCCGCTAAGTTGTCAGCAGTTCCCAAGTCGATTGATAGCGCTTGGCTATAATCTAAAGCGTGCTGCTGACATTCTACTTCGTAAGACAACTCCAAATAGAAAGCGCCATTCTTCGGGAGAATCGTAAACTCTTTAACCTTTGAGCAGTCAACATTTGACGGCCTGGGCAAAAATACTTCAGAAATCCCAAACCAGCGCCGTACTGTTAAACCCAGAGAAAATCTCAACTGGTCGCCGACAAGCACTGGCTTTAATCCACCAGAATTCGGGTAGGCAACTTTAAACAATTTAGAACCTGTTAAATAGCTCGGAGGCTTGGGTCTAAAATGTAGTTGACCCTTGTTATACAAAGCTTTTAGCTCTTTGAAACTTTTGAACGCTTCTGTTGCCGACATTAAAGTTTGCTGCATGGGTGTCGAAGGTAACGACTTAGCAACCATCGACTTTGCAATTGACGGTTCAAAAGATAAATCAAACTTCCCCGTCAGCAACCTTCCAGTCTTAAAAAATGTCTGGCGAGCAAAATAAACAGCACTATTGTACAGCTTACCAGATTGCCGACAAAGGTAATTTAGCACTGCCTCAACTTCTTTGGTGGGAGACAGCAATACTTGCTGTACTCCCATTGTTTTCTTAGGCTTAGCCACCTCTTTTTCCTGCAAATTAGTTGATTTATTCAGTTTAGGTGGATATAGTGGACAAGTCAAGCTATAACAACAAAACTTTATGTTGCCTCTCCCGGAGTACAAAACCCACAACCACGTCAAGTTCTTACTTAATTACCACTTTGTCTTCATACCCAAGCGTCGCAAGAAAGTTTTAGTTGGAGATATAGCAACTAGGCTGCGAGAGCTGTTTTTAGCACTCTCGACTGAGAAAGGTTGGGATATTCTAGCTTTAGAAGTGGCACCAGATCATGTACATTTATTCGTTGCAGTCAATCCGATGGATACTCCTGCGCTAGTCGTTAAGGCATTCAAAGGACGTTCTAGCCATCATTTAAGGGCTGAGTTTCCACAACTAAAAAAGCTGCCGTCCTTATGGACGAGCAGCTATTTTGTTAGCACCGCAGGTAATATTAGTAGTGAAGTTGTGAAAAAATACATAGAAGATCCGCACCATTCGGCTAATTAAGAAAGGAAGAACACGGGGACTGAAGTCCCCCGTGTCGCTTCCCTCTCAGGGCTAAAGCCGCGCTCGTTTCCCGCATCCCGTAAAAATTTTTATGATTAGCGAGCTAGTCGATGGAGTCACCTGCACAGTGAGAGTCAAACATTCCTGTCCGGCGATCGATCTCAATCTTTTGTGTTAGCGTGGCATTCTTTAATTATTTGACACTCTCACTTGGGCTGCTGGCAGTTTGAGCGCCTGCGTGGCGTTCCCAGCTTGGCAGCCTGCAGATATCATCAGTTGGTTAGGACTTGGTTCAGTAGGGATTAGTTTCCCGTTCCAAGACATCTTCAAATACTTTTTAGCGGAAATATTTTTGCTGTTGCACGAACCGTTTCAATGGGGCGATCGGATAATAATTGTAGAAGGCTTTGAAGGTACTGTTGAAAAGATTTTGCTGCGTTCAACTCAAATTATTAGCGATCGGGGAGAGAGAGTTATCATGCCGAAGGCGATCGTATTTGCCAATTCAGTGCGGGTAAGCTAATCCGCATTTAAATTGCATAGTCAAATAAATCTTTACTGGTGTGGGGAGTAGGGGTTGGGCAGGTGATCACGCCCTCAATATACAATTTAAATGCACAACAGCTTACTAATAGGCCTGCCCCGCAGGCGAACTAACTTGCCTTTAAATTTAGCCTATGATGTTGATACTTCAGGCTTTAACGATGGTTCTTTGCATCTTATTGTCCGCTATTGGACGCTGCGCGAACAAGCACATGTGCGACGGACAAACACCAGGGCTGTGGTGGCGATTAAAGTAGCGTGCATCCGGGCCGACATTAAAATTCCTCAATCGGTACTGGTGACTTTGTACGATCGAACAATTTACCGTGACTGAGTTTTGAATTTTGAGTGGAGAGAGGGAGAGAGTGGGAGAGTTGGAGAGTTGGAAAAATCCTCTTGCTTCACGCTTGACTTCTTCCCTCAACACCCATCCGTTAACTCCGTTAAATCCCGTACACTGGGCGTGGCCGAACTTTCCTCTGATATCAAATCCGCGCTGCGAAAGTCGGGCGTAAAATCGAGTCAACATCCAACACCCAACCATCATTCAGTTTGGCGACCCCTCCTTCTACAGTCAACAGTCAACAGTCAACAGTCAATAATTCCGGAGGAGTGCCACCAGAATTGATATGACTTCTCCCTTCTGACTTTTCAAATTAAGCAAAAGGCGAGCCGATTTCTCATTAGCGCGCCTCCTAATTGAATTTTATTTTGTCAAGCGTCATTGAGGAGATTGTTCCGGTTGAAAAAATCATGAAGTCGTCTTGCTAGCGCGGCGACGGCGGGCTGCAACCAAGCCACCCAAACCGAGAGCCAAACCAGTCATTGTCATCGGTTCGGGAACTGCTTCTGCGCTGACTGTGAAGTCTTGGAAGTCTGCGTCGTTTCCGCCACCACGATCGTCGAAGGAGATCACCGTGCCGCCGCTAAACAGAGAACCTACTCCGCTTGTGAATTTTCCGGCATCTCCGAAGCTGTTGGTTGCTGCTGTGTTGAGTGCGCTCCACAGCGGCGCGGCGCCAAACACGGCTTGCTGGCTGCCGGTAGAGGCGACGTTCAGGTTCAGCCCTGATGTCGAGTAGACCATGCCCTTCGACGCCTCCCCGAAAGTGCTGGAGAGTCCCAAAGTGTAAACTTGATTTGCCAAGAATCTGAATACTACCTCGCCAGAACCCGTGACGGTATTGCCCAAAGTTCCTTTCCATTCGTTAGCGCTGCCGTCGTCTGAGGATTTAGTTTCCGAAAATAACTTGGCAACGTTAGCGAGTGTGAAGCCGTTCACCTGGTAGATTCCCAAAGAGGAAGTATACCCACCGTGAGACTCTTTGAATTTAAACTTGACATCTTGATCTTGACTGAATGTGATGCCGTTGGTACCAAAGGAGAAGGCCTGAGCGGGAGATCCGGCGCCAAACAGAGCTGTGGCGGCGGCGGTAGCTGCTAGGGCGGATAAGAGTTTGGTATTCATAAACCTGTTCCTTTTGTGCGATGGTCTTAATATTTTCATTATGCGATACTTTGTTTGCAGTTGGGGTACTTTAGGTAAAGTTTGACCAATTCTTTATCAAGCCTTTACATAACCTTCATAAATGCTGTCGATCACATCTGCAGACGGGCGATCGCTCCCTAATAATACCCACTAAATAATTATAAATATTGTGGATTGAAACCTTGCAGTCGCGGGCATGGGAGGGCGGGTGAGCAAAACTGATTTGGATCGGGCTTATGCTAATTTTTTATTATATTGTCAAGTCTCCATCCTCAACCGCCGATACTTAAGTATAAATACGGTAATATTTGTGTACACTGACAGTTAAAGGAGTTTGATATTAACCCGAAACTGGGAATATTTGTTTTTTGGGACTTGTGTAGGGGAGTTAAAGTAGTTTATCTATCGGGTAAATTACGTACAAAATGCGATCGTTGCGTTTACGTATTTTGGTTGAATTAGATAGAGCCCGTCGCGTCAGATATCCCAAAGATGCGATCGACCCGATGCAATTTCTGCAGATTGAAGCGGTAAAAGAGCGGATTGCCTCTCAACAAAGATTGTATAGAGAAGCTCTGGCCCCGTCCTTGCTCCCGATCGCCCGCATCAAAACAGACCGCTATAGCGTTCCTCTGCCCACGGTTCGCCCCGCCGATGGTAGCCGTTGCGTTCCCAAAAACCGAGTTCTTCGGTTTCTGTAAACTCCAGGCCGTTAATCCATTTAGCGCTTTTCCAAGCGTACAAGTGGGGAACTACGAGCCGCATTGGGCCGCCGTGGTCTGCGGATAGAGGTTCGCCGAAGACGGTGTGGGCGAAAAAGTTTTCTTCTCGGAGGAAGTCGGCGATCGCAATGTTAGTCGTGTAGCCGCCGTAGCAGTGTTCCAAGACGTGCATAGCTTTCGGATCGACTTCTATGTAGTTCATAAAATCTGTGACTTTGACTCCCGTCCACTGCACGTCGAGTTTTGACCACCGGGTGACGCAGTGAAAATCCGCAGTAAAGTTACTTTGGGGCATGGCCTGGAAGTCCGACCAAGTGAAGGTTTTTGGTTTTGCCAATCCCCAGACTTTAAATTCCCAACTTTCAATGCTGACAGAGGGTGTATCGCCGTAGGTCAGCACAGGAAAGCCGTTGGCGAGGTATTGACCCGGCGGGACGCGATCGATGTTTTCTGATTCTGGCTTGCGAAAAAATTTGCCCAGCATTGATTCACGCTCTACAGTAACTGACTGCAATCCTCACTATAACTTGCAGAGATGGCCGCATTGCAATTCATCTCAAGGTAGAAAGCTTTCAGCACTTCTTTAGAAAAAAAAATCCCTCAATTCTACCTGATGCCAACCTATAGCCTTTCGAGCTCTCATATGAGGTACTCATGGGCATAGGGCATAGGGCATAGGGCATAGGGCATAGGGCATAGGGCATACCTCACCACGCTTGAGAACCGCTATAATTCTGCCTTCGGAGATAGCCGAAGCTAAAAATTACCAACTATTATGATCCCAGCGTCAGTAGGTAGGCGCTGTCAAACGCAAGTATGTCAATGATTGTAAAGTATCCCAATTCCCTAATGGTGGCTACGTCAAGCCTGTTTACATACTGTTACATAGATCAGTTTAATTCCGCCTACCTATTTATTAAGTATGTAATCTTAAATTTTATCGCAATTCATGGTGCATTTCCCAATTTTTGATGTATTGTTACAATATGTTCAGATGCCATATGTAAAAAAATTGATGGGGTAAAAATCATGATCACAAGTTGCTTGATTCCGTTGACGGTCTGCTTGATTGCTGGGTGGGTGACTGCCGGGACTGACAATAGAACGCTAGACGGAATTCCGGCTCCGATAGCTGCAATTATTGGAGTTTGTTCGTTAATTTGGTTTGTGGCGGCGTGTCCTTGGCCTGTTGAACTCGCTCTAGTCTTGGCGGTGGTGGTTTTTGGCAAAGCTTATTTGCAAAAAATATTGAAAGTCGGCTGAATTTTCAGGGCTAGCGCTCCTATGATTTGCGGGAGCGCGATCGAGTGCTGCTACTTTGTTAAAATTTTTCGCGATTTGTCTGGCTAGGTTCTCCGAGGGGGTCGCAAAGACGGAACCAACCCCAGAACTGGTGAAATTCAATTTAGATATTTCAGTTAAAAATTAGAACATCAAGATTGACAGAGAAACCCGGTTTATCTAAGATAAACCGGGTTTGTAAGAGTCTGAAATTTTCACACATCCCGCAAGAATTGCTGAGGACTTAGACACTCGGAACTCCAGAAACCGGGTTTCTGAGTCCAAGACTGTTGCTATATGTGCATAAAATGCCGCTCTGTTAAATTGGCAAGCGATTGATATCTTTATTAGAACCAATTACTACCATCGCGTCGCCCTTTCTCAAGCGTTCGCTTGGCTCCGGATTAATCTCGAACTTGTCGGCGCGCCCGACTGCTAGCAAGTTCAAACCATACTTGCGCCGGAGCTCCAATTCGGAGATGGTTTTACCGTCAAACTTTTCAGGAACGAGCAACTCAACGATGCTGTGATCTGGGTCCAGGTCAAAGCGTTCTAAAATGCTGGGTTTTGTAAGAAGGCGGGCCAAAGAGCAGCCCATTTCTCGTTCTGGAAAAACTACATGATCTGCGCCGACTTTTTTCAACAGTTTTAAGTGAGTTTCCGAAGAAGCTTTGGCTATTACGTGACGTACCCCCCCTTCCTTAAGATTAAGGGTGGTGGTAATGCTTTCTGCTAGGTAATTGCCGATCGCAACAATCACTGTTTCAAATTCAAATATGCCGGCTTCAGCAAGAGCGCTAGGCTCAGTAGAATCTAACTGCACAACGTGAGCAGCAATACGATCGGTCAAAGCTTGAGTTACTTTTTTTTCATCGGTGTCAACTCCCAAGACTTCGTAACCCAAGCCGTGCAGAGTCGAACACACAGCTTTGCCGAAGCGTCCCAAACCAATAACGGCAAACTGCTTGTTGTCGGCGCGCAAAGTGCGAAAAAAATTCAAAGATGACAGGTTCACTAAATTTCCAGCGCTGAGCGTCTTGCTGTTTAAATTTGAACAGAGACAGCGCCGCCTCCTTTTGATTTTTGGGTAAGTAGTAAAAGTTGATTTGGGTTGTCACCCATTGTTTAGATTATCAGCAACGAGACAGGATTTTTTTATCCCACTAACAAACTTTCCTCAGCATACTTAAAAGACCTGGGTTTTGGGTCGCCGAAGGCAGCACTCACCAGCAGCAGTATCCCAACGCGACCTATGTACATTGTAGCAATCAAAATCAACTTACCGATCGCTGAAAGCGTGGGTGTAATCCCAGTGGAAAGACCGACCGTGCCAAAAGCTGAAACTGCTTCATACAGCGCTGCGATAAATTCTACTTGGGGATTGGTCAGCTCGATTAAAATTGCAGAGGTGAACGCGACCAACAGGGAACCGAAGACTACGCTAATGGTTTTCAGAATCATTGGTGGCGGGATCTGACGCTGATAGCACTCCACATCTTCCTGGCCTTCGACAACTGCTGTGGTACAGCAAAACAATATCCTAAAAGTTGTGGTTTTGATTCCGCCGCCGGTGCTGCCAGGACTGGCGCCGATAAACATCAGCGCGATGGTCAGAAATAGCGAGGCTTCGGTCATTTGGCCAATGCTAATTGTATTGAACCCGGCCGTGCGGGGAGTAACAGATTGAAACCAAGCTGCCATCAGCTTTTGAGGAAAATTTAGAGCGCCGAAAGTGTCTGGGTTGTCGTATTCCAGCACCAAAAAGGCTAGCGTTCCTAAAATTAAAAGGACAGCCGTTGTAGTGGTAACAACTTTGAAGTTCAGGGAAAAAACTGTGCAGATAGGGCTTTTGTTGAAGCGATCGCGCAGCCACAGGTACATTTCCATAATTACTTGATAGCCGATTCCCCCAAAGATGATTAAACCAGTGACGGTGAAGTTAACCATAGGCGAACTGATGTAGCCGATCAAATTATCTGAATAGATGCTAAAACCAGCGTTGTTAAAGGAATTAACGCTGTGAAATATAGCAGACCACACACCCTGTTTAAATCCGTATTGGGGGACGAAAACCGTCATCAGCAAAAACACTCCTGTTAATTCAAACAAAAGCGTTGTTGCTAGAATTGACTGCACGAGTTGTACGACGCCGGCTAGCCCGGATTTGTCGAGAGATTGTTGCAGGGCAACTTTGTCTTTCAAGCCAAAGCGGCGGCCCAATAACAGCAGCAAGAAAGTCGTGGCTGTCATGTAGCCCAACCCTCCTATTTGCACCAGTAAAACTAGGCACAGTTGCCCCCAAAAAGAGTAATATTTTCCGACATCTACAACCGACAAGCCCGTGACGCAGACAGAGGAAGTAGAGGTAAACAGTGCTGTTATTGGATCGCTCCAAGTTCCATCAATTGTGGAAAAGGGCATCATCAGTAATAGAGCACCTATGAGGATGACAGCGAGAAAGCCCAAAGCAATGGTTCGCGAGACAGTCATTCGATTTTAGATTTTAGATTTTAGATTTTAGATTTGAGACGCAACCCACAAATCAATGTGAAATTTTAGATTTGAGACGCAACCCACAAATCAATGTGAAATTTTAGATTTGAGAGGGAACCCACAAATCGATTTGAGATTTGAGGTTTGAGAGGGAAGCCACAAATGGATTTGAGATTTGAGGTTTGAGAGGGAACCCACAAATAGAGCGTCGGGCTGGAAATCAGGACATCTCTATCTGGCGAATGCCGGAGACCGATCGAACTCAATCGCCAAATTCTATGACAACATCGGGAAAATAACGGTAGAATTCCTTTAATAACTTGCGATCCGGCGATGACATCAACACTTTACCAGCAAATTCAGCAACTTTACGACGCTTCTAGCGGTTTGTGGGAGCAGGTGTGGGGCGAACATATGCACCACGGTTACTACGGCCCGGATGGCAATTTGAAAAAAGAGCGCCGACAGGCTCAGATAGATTTGATAGAAGAACTGCTGGGCTGGGCTGGAGTACCGTCAGAGAAGGCACTCTGTGAATCTTACCGCATTCTCGATGTCGGTTGCGGCATCGGCGGCAGCACACTGTATTTGACTCAAAAGTTTAGTTCGATCGCGGAAAATAATTTAAAGTTGGATGGCAGGAGCGATCGTGATTTTAGCATATCTGCCGAACCAAATAAAACGGGCGCTAGCGTCGTTACAGCTACCGGGATAACTCTGAGTCCGGTACAGGCAAACAGAGCGACTGAACGCGCTAAAATTGCTGGGTTAGAAAGCAATGTGAATTTTTTGGTGTCCGATGCTTTGAATATGCCTTTTCCTGATGAGTCCTTCGACTTGGTTTGGGCGCTCGAAAGTGGCGAACATATGCCCGACAAAATTAAGTTTTTGCAGGAATGCTGCCGCGTACTCAAGCCGGGAGGAACTTTGATTTTGGCTACTTGGTGTCACCGCCCGGTGGGAGAAACGGCGGGTGAATTAACTGATGAAGAGAGAAAGGAATTGGCAGAAATTTACCGGGTTTATGCTTTGCCTTATGTGATTTCTTTGCCGGAATATGAGGAAATTGTCCGCAGTTTGCCTTTGACAAGTATTCGCAGCGCTGATTGGTCAAAAGCTGTTGCTCCTTTTTGGGATGTGGTGATCGATTCTGCTTTGACTCCGAGCGCGATTTGGGGTTTGCTAACGAGCGGTTGGACGACTATTCAAGCTGCACTTGCTCTCGGATTGATGAGCCGTGGATATCAGAGCGGGTTGATTCGTTTTGGGCTGATTTGTGCTGTAAAATAACAGGCATATATCAGAGAAGTTTTGAGTCTTGAGTTGATGAGTAAGGTGTGCATTGCACACCCTACAGAATATTATTTGTTTGGTGCGGGTGTGAGATTTATGGGCAATGATTCGATGGGCAAGTCTTGGATTGATAAAAATAGCTCGGCTCCGCAAAGCTGGGCGAGGGCATTTTGGGAATTTTCTCGGCCGCACACAATTGTGGGTACTAGCTTGAGTGTATTGGCTTTGTACGCGATCGCCCAAAGCGCGAGGCTGTTTGTGAATCCTGTATTTGGAACCCTAGCTTGTGCCTGGTTGGCTTGCATTTGCGGCAATATTTATATTGTGGGATTGAACCAGTTAGAAGATGTTGAAATTGATAAAATTAATAAGCCGTATTTGCCGATCGCATCGGGAGTGTTTTCTCGGAAAACCGGGGAATTAATTGTAATTGCCACGGGAATTATAGCAATTTTGACGGCAGTTTTGCAAGGCCCGTTTTTGCTGGCTACCGTTGGCGTTAGTTTGGCGATTGGGACTGCTTATTCTCTGCCGCCAATTCGGCTGAAACGCTTTCCTTTGTGGGCGGCGCTGTGCATTTTTACTGTGCGGGGCGCGATCGTAAATTTAGGGTTATTTTTGCACTTTAATTGGGTGTTGGCTTTGGGAATGGCGAAAAGCGCTTTTTCGGGCTGGAGTTTGAAGAGTATGTCTTTTGAGATTCCTGCGGAAGTTTGGGTGCTGACGGTTTTTGTTGTGGTGTTTACGTTTGCGATCGCCATTTTTAAAGATATCCCCGACATGGAAGGGGACAAGCAATATAATATTACTACGTTTACGATTGAGCTGGGCAAGCCGGCCGTCTTTAATTTATCTCGCTGGGTGTTGACGGTTTGTTATTTGGGCGCGACTTTGGCGGGAGCGATCGTATTGTCTAATGTTAATTTAGTGTTTCTGGCAGTTTCTCATTTGGCGGCTTTGGGTTTGATGTGGTTTTGGAGCGCGAAAGTTGATTTGGACGATAAAAGAGAAATTGCTGCATTTTATCAGTTTATCTGGAAGTTGTTTTTCTTAGAATATCTGATTTTTCCCGCAGCTTGTTTGTTGGGGTAGAAGTTCGGCAACGGATTGTGTAACGGATGTAACGGATGTAACGGATGTCAGGTAGAAGGAAGAAGGAAGTTCGGCAACGGATTCTGTAACGGATGTAACGGATGTAACGGATGTCAGTCCGATGGAAGTCGGAAGAAGGAAGAAGGAATGGGGAAGGGGGAAGAAGGAAGAAGGAAGGGGGAAGGAAAAAGGAAGGAAGAGTTAACAAATTAGAAGAAGTTGGCAATTACAAGTTAGCGAACTCCCAAACAACCAAGACAACTATGGCTTCTCAAAAAAAATCTCTAAAATCTGCTGGCAAATTGGGTGCAGAAGACTGTTTGAAAATAGCTTGGGAACATCACCAAGCGGGACGTTTGTTAGAAGCTGAGAATTTGTACCGGCAAATCATAGAAGTACAGCCGGAATCAGCAAACGTGCTGTGTTTGTTGGGAATAGCGGCGAGACAGCAGGGAAAAATTGCAGAGGCGATCGACTTTTACGAAAAGGCGATCGCCCAAAACCCCAATTTTGTAGAAGCACATTTAAATAAAGCTAATCTTTTACTGGATGTAGGCGAGTATCAAAGGGCGATCGCCAGTTACGAACAAGTCATCAAAATCCAGCCCAATTCCGCACTCGCTTACAATAATTTGGGCTGGGCAAAACAGCAATTATGCGAAATAGACTCGGCAATTTTATATTACCAAACCGCGCTGCAACTCGACCCCAACCTGCCGGAAACAGCCCACAATTTAGGACATTTATATAAACAAAAAAATCAATTAAACGAGGCAATCGCCTGTTATCGGCACGCTTTAAAAATTAATCCAAATTTGACATATTCCCTGATGGGCTTGGGAACAGTTTTGCAGCAGCAAAGTAAATTAGACGAAGCTTTCAACTGCTACCAGCAAGCTGTAAAACTAGAACCAAACAATCCCGAAGCTCACAACAATGTAGGAGCATTTTACCACGAACAAGGTAATGTAAAAGCCGCCATATTCTACTACAGACAAGCATTAAACTTAAAGCCAGACTTCGTGGAGGCTATTAACAATCTAGGACACGCTTTGGTCGATTTAGGAGAATTTCAAGAAGCTTTTTCTTGTCACAGTCGAGCCTTGGAATTGCAGCCAGACAACGCCACCGCCCACCTGGAATTCGCCTTAACTTTGCTATTGTTCGGAGACTTTCAGCGCGGTTTTGCTGAATACGAGTGGCGGTGGCGCACTCCGCAACTACAACCGAGGCAATTTAAACAGCCGGTTTGGGATGGTTCGGATTTGCAGGGAAAAACTATTTTACTGCACGTCGAGCAAGGCTTCGGCGATTCTATTCAGTTTATTCGCTACGCGCCGATTCTTCGGAGCCGAGGCGCTAAAGTTATGGTGGCTTGCTATCCAGAACTGATGCGGTTGTTTGCGACAGTTGCTGGTATTGAATATTTATCAGTTAGTCTGGAGGGTTTGCCAGAATTTGACGTTCACGCACCTCTGATGAGTTTGCCGCGAATTGTGGGGACAACTCTGGAAACAATACCAGCAAATGTTCCTTATTTAGCTCCGCCTGCTGAGTGCAAGTTTGCGCTTTCTTCTGATGCAAAATTGAAGGTAGGGATTGTTTGGGCGGGGAGTCCGCAGCGCCGGAAAGACAATCAGCGTTCTTGCAGCTTGAGCGATTTTATTCGATTTTTGGATGTTCCGGGAATTGCTTTTTATAGTTTACAAAAAAACTTGTCCGAGAGCGATCGCACTTTGTTGCATCAACACTTAGTGCCGGATTTAACTCCGCATTTGAACGACTTTGCTGATACCGCTTCGGCTATATCTCAACTGGATTTAGTCATTACTGTCGATACGGCTGTGGCGCACTTAGCCGGTGCTTTAGGAAAACCGGTTTGGGTGCTGCTTTCTTTTGCTCCTGACTGGCGTTGGCTGCTGGATCGTGAAGACAATCCTTGGTATCCAACTGCGAGGCTTTTCCGTCAAAGTCAGCCGGAAAGTTGGCAAGAATTGTTTGAGGAAGTGCAGGTGGCTTTAAGTTCTTTTGCGATTGCCAATACTGCTAGTTATTCCGAGGATTCTGCCCACGATCAGCTTGACTTAGTTTCACTCGGAATGACTGCTAATCCTACGCCGGATCTCGATTATGTAGCTCTCAAAATGACAGGTGCAAGCGTAGTTCAAGAGAGTAAACAAACATTTGTGATTGCGAGCGAAGGGTTAGCGGAACGCTCCACAGTTAATCAATCGCAGGGGATTGAGACATCGATTGCGATCGAAAACGGCGGGGAGAATTTGGTTGTTTTAGAGGATTTATTGCGGCAAGCAGAGCATTTGATGGAAACAGGAGATCGGGAAGAGGCGATCGCCATTTACGAACAGATTATATCTCTTGACCCAAGTTGCGTCCAAGCGCGGATTAATTTTGGTTTTCTCAAGCAAGAAAAGGGCGAATTGGACGCAGCTATGTCGCATTACCGAGAAGCTTTAGCGCTTAATCCCAATATTCCTCAAACATCTTACAACTTGGCAAAGATTTTTGAGGAACAAGGTAAAGCGGAAGAGGCGATCGCACATTACGAACAAGCTCTTGTCGCTGAACCGAATTTCGTACCCGCACTGATTAATTTAGCGGTGGCGCTGCAAGAAAAAGGCGAACTTTTCAGGGCGATCGAGCTGTACCGGCGAGCGCTGGAAATTAATCCGCATAGCTGGGAAGCTTACAACAATCTGGCAACTGTTTTGCAAGAACAGGGCAATTTAGAAGATGCGTTGGAGTATTATCACAAAGCTCTAGAATTGCTGCCGGATTTTGTGGAAGCTATCAACAATTTAGGCAGGACGTTTCTGGAAAAAGGCGCGGTAGAAAATGCCATATCCTGCTACAGACGAGCGATTCATTTAAGTCCGAATCATGCTAGCGCTCACCTGAATTTATCCTTGGCTTTGCTGTTGGTGGGAGATTTGGAAAATGGTCTCGCTGAATACGAGTGGCGCTGGCAAATTAAAGAATTTCACACTGGTCATTCCTGTTTTTTGACGGGGCCGGATAATACTGTTTCGGCGAGAGAATACCGGCCGCTATGGGACGGTTCTGATTTGGTGGGAAAGACTATTTTGCTGCACGCCGAACAAGGTTTAGGCGATTCGCTTCAGTTTATTCGCTACGCTGCGATCGTCAAAAATAAAGGCGGTAGGGTCATTGTGGGCTGTTACCCGCAATTGCACCGTTTATTTGCAACGGTTGACGGCATTGATTTGCTAATAGTTAAAGGGGAGCAACTGCCGGAATTTGACGTGCAAGCGCCGATGTTGAGTTTGCCCTATATTATCGGTACAAAGCTGGAAACAATACCAGCAAATACTGCTTATTTATCTCCGCCTGCGGGTGCTGAATTTACGCTTGGGCCCGATCGCACTTTGAAAGTTGGCATTGTCTGGGCGGGAAATCCAAAACACCGCAAAAACAAGCAGCGTTCTTGCAGTTTAAGTCAGTTTCTGCCGCTTTTGGACGTTTCGGGGGTAAGTTTTTACAGCTTGCAGAAAGAGGTTTCCGAGGCCGATCGCGCGCTGTTGAATCAAACGTCGATCGTAGATTTGAGCCCGCATTTTGGCGATTTTGCCGATACTGCTGCTGCGATCGCCAAACTGGATTTAGTCATTAGTGTCGATACCGCTGTCGCCCATTTGGCGGGCGCTTTGGGCAAACCAGTGTGGATTTTGCTGGCGTTTTCGCCGGATTGGCGGTGGCTGTTGGAGCGCGAAGATAGTCCTTGGTATCCAAGCGCAAGGCTGTTTCGCCAGCATCAGCGGGGCGACTGGGAGGACGTTTTTGATCGGGTGGCGGAAGCTCTAGGCGCGGTTGCTGCAGCATTTGTGCCGTCGGATTCAGCGGATGCAGAGTTTCGGTTGGGCGTGGATTTGCAGCAGCAAGCCGATTTTGGCGGTGCCATCAAATGTTATGAGCGAGCGATCGCGATCGATCCTAATTACGCAGCCGCGCACAGCAATTTAGGCGTTGTCAAACAGCAAAGCGGCCGGCTAACAGAGGCGATCGCGCACTACCGACAAGCCCTAGCAATCGACGGGAATTTGGCGGAAACTGCAAGCAATTTGGGCAGCGCGCTCGCGGAAGCAGGGGAGACTGCAGAGGCGATCGCAGAATATGAGCGGGCGCTGTCTTTGAACCCGAATTGCGCGGAAGCGCTGATTAATTTGGGCCTGTTGCGGGAAGAGCAAGGGGATGTGGCGGAGGCTATAAGCTGCTATGAGCAAGCGATTCAAGTCAATCCTAATTGCGCGGTGGCTTATTTGAATTTGGGAATTGCTTTGGAGGAGCAAGGGGAGGAAGCGGAAGCGGGCGCAAATTACGAACGGGCGATCGCGAATTACGAACGGGCGATCGCGATCGCTCCCAATGATGTGGAGGCTTTGCAGCATTTAGCATACGCCTCGATCCGACAGGGCAAAATTTCAGATGCGATCGCATACTACGATCGAGCTCTGGCGCTGCAACCGCATTTGGCAGAAATCGATCTCGCTTTGGGGAGTTGGCTGTCTAACCAAGATAAGTTAGATGAGGCTCTAGCTTTTTGCCAGCAAGCGATTCAGAAATTGCCAGCCAGTGCACAGGCTCGCTGCAATCTGGGAATTGTCCTGCAGAAACAGGGCAAAATTGAAGATGCGATCGCCTGCTATCAGCAAGCTTTGAGCCTGAAACCCGACTTTCCAGAAGCTTTGAACAATCTGGGCAAAGCTTTTGAGGAAGCGGGAAACATGGCAGAGGCGATCGATTTTTACCGTCGGGCGATCGAACTCAAACCCGGTTATATCAATCCCCTCTACAGTTTGGCAAGTGCTTTGCACAATCGCGGACAATTTGCGGATGCTGTCACCTACTACAGCCAAGCAGTTAAATTCAATGTCGCTAGCCCCGAATCTCACCTAAATTTAGGTTTAGCTTTGCTGCTGGCGGGAGATTTTCAGCGCGGTTTTTCCGAGTACGAATGGCGACTGCTGGTTCCACAAAAAGAGTACCCGGACTACAGTTTTCAACAGCCGGTTTGGGACGGCAAAGATTTGCAAGGAAAAACTATTTTGCTTTGCCCGGAACAGGGTTTAGGCGATGCAATTCAGTTTATCCGCTACGCAGATTTAGTTAAACAAAAAGGCGGTAGGGTAATTGTTTGGTGTTTGCCGCAGTTGCACCGCTTGTTTGCACAAGTTGCGGGAATCGATGAGTTAATAGTTAATCCAGAGGATGCGCGAAATTTTCAAGTTCGCGCGCATCTAATGAGTTTGCCGCACCTTCTGGGAACAACTTTAGAAAGTATACCCGCCAAAGTTCCTTATTTAGCTCCGCCGCCCGGTTTGGAATGTACTATTCGCCAAACTGCTAATTTGAAAATAGGGATTGTGTGGTCGGGAAATGCTCAACATTCCCAAAATAAAGTGCGATCGTTACCGCTAAATTTGTTGTCCCAACTGTTAGATATTCCGGGAGCAGAATTTTACAGCTTGCAAAAGGAAATGACAGCAGACGATCGCGCTTTGTTAGAGCAAATGCCCGTAACAGATTTAAGCTCTAATTTGCAAGATATGGCCTATACTGCGGCTGTAATATCGGCTCTGGATTTAGTGATTTCTGTAGATACTTCTGTGGCGCACTTGGCTGGTGCTTTGGGCAAACCCGTGTGGATTTTGCTGTGTTTTGTGCCGGATTGGCGGTGGATGTTGCAACGCGAAGATAGTCCTTGGTATCCGACGGCGCGGCTGTTTCGCCAGTCTACTGCGGGGGATTGGGAAGGAGTTTTAGAGCGGGCTGCTTTGGCGCTGAGAGAAATAATTTCTCAGCATCAGGAAGCTCAACCACGAATAGAAGCTCAGTCCAATGTTGACTTAGCTCAAGAACAGTTCAATTGCGGAAATGTTCTGAAAGCGCAAGGTAGATTCTCCGAGGCGATCGCTTGTTTTAAAAATGCTTTAGTTTGGCAGCCGAATTCGATCGAAGCCGCCACGAATTTGGCAGTGACGCTGCACCAAACAGGCGATTTAGCCGAAGCTGCCGCCTATTATCAGCGCGCGATCGCAATCGATCCGAACTGCGCTCAAGCGCACAATAACTTGGGTATTTTGCTGCAAGATCGAGGCAATATACCCGATGCTGTATCTTGTTTTCAAAAGGCGATCGCCCTGAATCCCATTTACGTCAAAGCTCTCAACAATCTCGGCGCGACACTCCAGCAGCAGGGCGAGTTGCCGACGGCGATCGCCTGTTTTCATCAAGCACTTTCTGTCAATTCCAATTATGCGCCAGCGCTGGTAAATTTGGGTGCGGCGATGCAAACACAATCTCAGCTAGCCGAGGCTGAACGCCTTTACGAGCGTGCAATTGAAGCAGAACCGCACAATCCTAAAGGACACTATCACCTGGGAACGTTATGCTTGGCTGCGGGAAAAATAGAACAGGCAATTTCTAGCTTGGAACGAGCCATATCTTTGAATCCTAATTATATAGAAGCTTTTACTAATTTAGGCAGTGCTGTTGAACAATTAGGAGACGTGAATCGAGCAATTTTTTGTTACACTAAAGCTCTTGAAATTGATGCAAATTGTGTTAAGGCTCACTTCAATTTAAGCTTAGTCTTGCTGTTGACTGGGGATTTGCCGCGCGGTTTAGCAGAATACGAGTGGCGCTGGCAAACAGAACAGGCAAAAAAATTACCACGGTTGAATTTTGACCAACCAGTTTGGGACGGTTCAGATTTGAACGGCCAAACTATTTTGCTCCGATCCGAACAAGGTTTGGGCGATGCCATTCAATTTGTGCGATACGCGGCAATTGTGCAGCAAAAAGGCGGCAAAGTAATCCTTTCTTGCTATCAAGAAGTGAAGCGTTTATTTAAGCAGATTCCTGGGATTGAACAAGTGGTGATTCGGATGGATGAATTGCCGGATTTCCAACTGCAAGCACCGCTGATGAGTTTGCCGTATATTCTCGGAACAAATTTAGAAAATATACCGGCAAATGTTCCTTATTTAGCTGCGCCACCGAATTGGCAATTTTCTCTAAATTCCGATGGCAAGTTTAAAGTTGGGATTGCGTGGGCGGGAAGTGCGGAACATTTGAAGGATTTTCAGCGATCGAGCGATTTAAGCTATTTCCTGCAATTCTTAGATGTTCCCGGTGTAAGTTTTTACAGTCTTCAGAAAGAAATGTCGGCTGGCGATCGTACTTTGTTAACTCAAATTCCCGTGATAGATCTGAGCGACAATTTGAACGATTTTGCCGATACTGCGGCGGTGATATCGCAGCTAGATTTAGTAATTTGCGTGGATACTGCTATCGCGCACTTAGCTGGTGCTTTGGATAAACCGGTATGGATTTTGCTGTGTTTTATGCCGGATTGGCGGTGGATGTTGGAACGCGAGGATAGCCCTTGGTATCCGACAGCGCGGCTGTTTCGGCAGCAAACACCGGGCGATTGGGTGGGAGTTTGCGATCGCATAAAAATAGCCTTGCTAGAGAGGGCGGGCACGGGGGCACCGCCCCTACAATCTACTCGTTTCCAAGCTGTGCCTGGTAACGGAGATACCGAAGCTTCGCCTCGATTTTCTTTATCGCCCGCACAGGTACAATTTCACATAGCAAATGCTTTACAAAAACAAGGTAAAAAAGCCGAAGCAGCCGATCGCTACGAACAAGTAATTGCTGCCTCACCCAGCCACGCAGAAGCCCACAGTTGTTTAGGTGATATCAAACAGGAAAACGGGCAAATAGCCGAGGCTATTGCTCATTACCAAAAATCGCTAAGAATCAATCCCAACCAGGCTGAAACTAACTTATACTTGGGTGCCGCCCTCGAAGAACAGGGACAAGTCGCAGAGGCGATCGACTTCTACAATAAAGCAATTCAACTACGTCCCAACTCGCCAAATTGGCGCTTGAGACTAGCCTTCGCTTTGCTCTTAACTGGAAATTTTGAGCGTGGTTTTGCGGAGTACGAATCGCGCTGGCAAACTGAAGAATTGGATCGGCGCTCTTTTGAGCAACCGCTTTGGGACGGCTCTGATTTGCAGGGAAAAACAATTTTATTGCACCCTGAGCAGGGTTTTGGCGATACGATACAGTTTATCCGCTACGCGCCTTTAGTTAAGCAAAAAGGCGGCCAAGTTATTGTTGCTTGTCATGTCTTGCTGAAGCGTTTATTTGAAGGAATTGCAGGAGTCGATCGAGTAGGAGTCAAGCCGAGCGATTTGATAGATTTTCAAGTGCAAGCCCCCCTGCTAAGTTTGCCCAGAATTCTGGGAACGACTTTGGAAAATATACCGGCAAATATTCCTTATTTAGCCCCGCCACAGGATTTTAAATTTTTCCTAGAGCCGAACAATAAACTAAAAGTAGGTCTTGTGTGGGCGGGCGGCCCGCTGCACCGCAACAATCATCAGCGATCGTGTAAATTGAGCGATTTTGTGAAATTTGTAGATGTTCCGGGAGTGAGTTTTTACAGTCTTCAGAAAGATTTGTCAGCGGGCGATTCCCTACAGGATAGCTGCGCTTCACGCACTTTATTAAAGCAACACCAAATTGAAGATTTGAGCGAACATTGCGTCGATTTTGCCGACACAGCAGCAATTATTTCGCAACTCGATTTAGTAATTTGCGTAGATACTTCTGTCGGGCACTTGGCCGGTGCTTTGGGCAAACCCGTCTGGATTTTGCTGTCTTTTGTTCCCGATTGGCGCTGGATGCTGGAACGCGAAGATAGCCCTTGGTATCCCACTGTGCGTCTGTTTCGCCAGCAAAAAGCGGGTGATTGGGATGGAGTTTGCGATCGTATAAAAGCAGCCTTGCTAGAGAGGGCGGGCACGGGGGCACCGCCCCTACAATCTACTCGTTACCAGGCTCTGCCTGGTAACGCATATTCAGAGGCTCCGCCTCGGCTTCAACCCCCAGAAACTCCGCCTCAAATTCAACCCCCAGAAACTCCCCCACAAATTACCGGAATCGGCATTAGTTGGCCCCTCAGCATCACCAGCGGCTGGGGAATTTACGCCATGAATTTAACACTACAACTGCGGCAAAATCCTGCCTGGGAAGTTGCACTTTTAGCACCGCCCTCAATCACCTCAGAATCGATGAATCCGCTGCATAAATCGCTGTTGTTACCTGTAATTGAAAAGCACAAAAGTTTTCAGGAATTAGTAGCAGCAAATTCCGACAAACAAATCAGTTGTAATTTTCCCGTACTTTACGCTTTGGGGAATAATTTAGCATCCTCTGGAGTTGACAATCAAATTACCAGCGCTAGTCAAATAGGAGTCATATTTTTTGAAGACACACGAATCACAGCAGAAGCACTAGAAACAGCCAAAAAATATAGCGCGATTGTCGCAGGTTCCAACTGGAATGCCGATGTTTTGAGAAGCCGCGGCTTGACTAATGTGGCGATGGTACATCAAGGAATTGACCCAACAATTTTCCATCCTGCACCCAAATCTAATCTATTTGGCGATCGCTTCGTTATCTTCTCCGGCGGCAAATTGGAATATCGCAAAGGTCAAGATATTGTAATTGCCGCTTTCAAACGATTTCGCGCCAAACATCCAGAGGCTTTGTTACTAACAACATGGCACAACTTCTGGCCTCAGTATATGTTAGGAATCGAACAAACCGGAAACGTTGCGGGACTTCCCAATATCAACCGCGACGGAAGTTTAGAAATTTCCCAATGGTTAGTGGCTAACGGTTTGCCGGTGGACTCTTTTATCGATATCGGCTTAATTCCAAATCACCTCACCGGACAAATTTTGCGAGAAGCCGACTGTGCTGTTTTCACTAACCGCTGTGAAGGCGGCACTAATTTAGTCGCAATGGAAAGTATGGCCTGCGGAATTCCGACTATTTTATCAGCAAATACTGGTCATTTAGACTTGATTTACAGCCACATTTGCTATCCTTTATGGAGTCAAGGACGAGTTAAACCGACTGCTCCTTTTTCCGGTGTAGAAGGTTGGGGAGAGTCTGAGGTTGCAGAAGTTGTCGAGGCTTTGGAACAAGTTTATACTAATCGGGAACAAGCTAAAAGTCGCGGTTTAGCTGCGGCGAATTTCATGCTGGATTGGACTTGGGAAAAACAGGTTAAGCGTTTTTTGGATGTGATTGCCGATATGTAGATAACACTAAAGTCCTGACTACAAACTTTCGGAAAATTGTTCGTACTAAAGAATTTAATCCTTATTAAAAAGATTAAGTGGCGATTGATTCCAATAGTTTTTTAGCACTGTTTACACTTTCAATATCGTATAGTTCGGGATTGTAAGAAACAATTTGTGCTACCAATTTATGATGGTAACTTTGAGCTTTTTCATTCCTAGAACCATGAACCTGACGATAATTAAGAACTATTTCTCTCGTTCCCAAAAAAGGAATGCTATGTTTGTGACAATTAACCCAAAATTCCCAATCCTCATAACCTTCTTTCATCTCTGCTTTGTAACCTTTGACCAAATTCCAAACTGATTTGTGATACAATGAAGATGTGCAAATCATATTAGATTGTTTTATCTTTTTTGGTGAATATAAATCATAACTGGGTATTGCGTGATTTTCATTGCCGCCAAAAAGTTGATAAGAACCAAATGCTATGCAAGGTTCTTTGGATTTTAGACATATTTCTAAAAGACAAATCAAGGCATTTGGAGCTAAAATATCATCGGCATCTAAGGGTATTATGTATTCGCCGTTTGCTGCCGCTATGCCAGTATTTCTAGCCATTGATATCCCTTGATTAGCTTGTTCTATTAGCCTAATTTGATATTGGGGATTTGCTACTATTAAATTTTTGGCAACTGTGCTGGTAGTATCTAAGCTGCCGTCGTTGACAATGATAATTTCCCAATTTTTGTATGTTTGGTTAATCACGCTAGTTACTGCTTGCAGCAAAAAATGAGATTGATTGTAGCAGGGAATAATCACAGATACCAAAGGTCGATATGCCAATTGTGGCGATGCTGAAACTTGTTTGACACTTTCTGATTGTAAATTCTCTGCCGATTTTCTAGCAGTTTGCAAGCTGTAAAAATAAATTTTGGGATGAACAATCGCTAATTGATTCAGATCGGTATTTTGATATTCATTTACTAACCTCGGATATCCCGGCAAGTATTCTTGTTTAACAAAAATCAAGATATTCTGAGCGTACCACGGCTCTACTTTGTCATTGTTCCATATTTTTTTTCTCAAGCAGTCAATAACTGCATAGCCGTTTTTCTGAAAGTAATAAACCCAATATTCGGGCCACTGTTCGTTAACGTGTTCGACACCGCCTTGAAATGGTATCGCAGCCGAAAACAGAATCACCGGCGCTAGTTGAGTAAGAGAATTAACAAAGTTTTCGGCACAGGTAGCCGGCAAATGTTCGGCAACTTCCAGAGAAATTGCTAAGTCAAACTTTCTGTTTATTTGCAGCGGTTGCTTTAAATCGGCGGATTGGAACTGATTTAAAGGAATTTGTAAAATAGTGCGATCGACATAATCGCCATCTATTCCCAAACAATCAGCAATTCCCAACTTGTGAAACGCAGCTAACCAACTTCCAGTACCGCAGCCCACATCCACTACACTTTTAGGTAAAATCGGTTGCAGCAAGTCTAACAGCAGGGGAATAATTTCTCTAGCAGAACTGCGAGTTCCTTCTCCGATTAATTGGTAAAAATCTCTTGTATAAGATGACTGTTGGTTTTGATGGGTTTGGCTGCCTGTTTGATAATTAATTGCCTCTAAACTGCTAATATTGTAACCGTGCAAATGTGCTGGCAACTGCCAGGAAATATTGGGGTCGGGTTGATGTTTTACTGGCTCGACATTGCCGCGCCAAGCAGCCCCCATAATTTGCATTGTTTGATATACTACTGTTTGCCATCCCCTTTGCTTCAAGTAATCTAAACCTTTAGCAACATCGGGAGCGGTTAAATCGTGAAATAAAATTATTGCATCTTCCTCGGCCAATTTTTCACACGCAATGGCATCATTTAACGGCCCATCACCTCCGTGTTCTCCGTCAATAAAAATTAACGACCATTTGCGGTTAAATTGAGCGGAAAATTCTTCTACTCTTTGGGGGCTGTAGCCCGGTATTAGCTCGACTGATGTTTGAACTCGCGACGCATTTATAGCACCTTGAATTGAGTCTATTACGCTTTGTCTAATGTCCTCTCTTTCTAATAGCGGATCGACGACATCTAACTCAACTCCTGCCAGGGCTAAGTGACAAGCAGACCAACCCAGCCAGCAGCCGATTTCTAAGGCTTTTTTACCTTTGAATTGCAGGGCTGTATTGTAAAGGATGTGGGCTTCGTCGCGATTCAAAAACCCGATGAATGGATAGCGCTTGTCTGCATACCAATTATGCGGAACTTCCCGGCGCAAATAAGGCCAGTTACTCGCATTTGGATCGGCAATAATCATATTGGGGAAATAGGAGTCAGGTATAATTATTTGGAACCCGGACGAGACATAATCCCCTGGATGTAATAAATTATTTTTGCTAAGTTCAGGTTGTTGGTAAGTCATTTTGGGTTCTTGAAATATTTGTACTGCTTCCTGTTGTTTAGGTTGATAACGGACACTCATTTCCAGTATGTCGCCGTCAGTTGCCATCAATTGTACTCTGTCAAACTGCTGGCGGCCAGCTAAATGCAAAATACCGATCGCCTCCTGCGGCAAGTAAGGCTCCACAAAACAGCCTCGCTGCTTGTCCCAAACCGGAAAACCGTTGAATATCCAATTGCACCAAGCTGGGAGCATTTCAGTCAGATTGAACAATTCGCCACTGTAAACAGCGAGGTTGAGGGCAAATTGATCTGTCATGACACAGCCGGATTTGTGCAATCCTTGATTGAGTTTATCAGCCCATATTTCCCAGTGCAAAGCGTCTTTGCGTAGGGCGAAAACTCCGGCATTTAGTATCGGATAACTGTAAAATTGATTAGCGATTTTTCCACCAAAGTTAGCTTCGTATTGTTGATAAACCCACTGCCAAAACTGAGGCAGTTGCCCGTACTGCTGCAAGCTTGCCCTGTGAACTTCGGGAACAATTGCCAGTCCCCGGCGCGATGCTCCTTCAACCAACAAATTAATTGCTCTCCAGTCTTGAACCCAAGCATCCGCATCAATCCAAATGTATATATCAAAATTGGGAAAGTATTTTCGCAAACAAGGTCTAACTAATAGTCCTTTTAAATGTTCGGGAGCTTCATTTCTGCCAGGAAAGTCAAAGTCCCAATCGGGCTTTTGAATGATATTAACTTGTGTTTCCAGCCACTGCAACTGTTCGGGAGTGCAGCCGAGATCGAAAAAGCCGATCGCCACATTTTCACCCTCTGGTTTTTCCCGCACCGATAAAATAGTACCTTGCACCAATTCAAAGTAATTTGCATCGGCGGCCGTGATGATGATAATCTGCATAAATAGTAACGGGTGCATCTCGTTGGGTGGGGGCGGGTTTATTTAACCTGTTTGCACCGTTGAGGGGAAGGGGTGAACCTCCCCCTACAGGCTGCTTGAAAAGTCTGATTAAATTATAGGGTAGGGTAGGGTGCGCCGAAGCACCGCAATATTCATAAAACTATACTATCGAGACGATCGAGGAGGAATTGTGAAAAACCACAAAGGGAAAGTTTATCTAGTCGGTGCGGGGCCCGGAGATTGTAACTTGATGACAGTGCGATCGCACAAACTGCTATCCCAAGCCGAAGTCTTAATCTACGATGCTCTCATCGACATCCCGCAACTCGAATTAATCCCAGCAACTTGTCGAAAAATCGAAGTCGGGAAACGCGGCGGCAAACCTTCCACCCAGCAGCAAGAAATTAACCGCTTGCTGGTAGAACATTGCCAACTAGGAAAACAAGTCGTGCGACTAAAAAGCGGAGATCCGTTTATTTTTGGTCGTTCCAGTTCCGAAATTCAAGCATTAATCACAGCGGGCTGCGAGTTTGAAGTAATACCCGGAATATCCTCCGCATTAGCCGCACCTTTACTAGCAGGAATTCCCCTCACCGATCCGGTGATGAGCCGCTGTTTTGCAGTGATGAGCGCCCATGAACCGGATGCTTTGGAATGGGAAGCATTAGTGCAGATAGAAACTTTGGTAATATTGATGGGAGGGCGCAATTTAAGCGAGATAATTTGGCAATTGCAAAAGCACGGACGATCGCCCGAAACTCCGATCGCCATTATCCGAGATTGCGGCCGCCCCGAACAGCAAATTTGGCTCGGCACTCTCTCCAACATTGTACAGCAAACAGCCGGTCAATCTCTATCGCCTTGCGTGACCGTAATTGGGGAAGTAGTCAGATTGCGCGAATATTTAATCCAGCCAGAAAGCACAAATATGATCGATACACCAGTCACCATTAATAACAGCAAATTGCCACTAGCAGGAAAAACCATTTTAGTGACGCGCTCGGTTTCTCAGTCTGCTGAATTTAGCGATCGACTCCAGCAACAAGGAGCCCGCGTTATCGAAATGCCCGCCTTAGTAATTGGGCCGCCGTCCACTTGGGAACCATTAGACAGTGCGATCGCACAATTGTCAACCTTTCACTGGTTAATTCTCACTTCCCACAACGCTGTAGACTGCTTTTTTCAACGATTACAAGCAAAAGGCAAAGACGCCCGCAGCTTGTTTGGTATTAAAATCGCAGTTGTCGGTAAAAAAACAGCAGAAAGTTTGCGATCGCACTCTCTACAACCAGACTTTATTCCCCCCAACTTTGTCGCCGATTCCCTCGTCGAGAACTTCCCCTGGCAGGGCGGGCACGGGGGCACCGCCCCTACAAACTGCAAAATCCTATTTCCCAGAGTAGAAAGCGGCGGCAGAGAAGTTTTAGTTAAAGAATTCACCGCCAAAGGAGCGCAAGTAATAGAAGTGCCAGCTTACCAATCTTGCTGTCCAGAAACAATCGATCCGATCGCCCTATCCGCACTCCAAAATCAAGCCGTAAATATCATAACATTTGCCAGTTCCAAAACTGTGCATAACTTTTGTCACCTCCTAGAAAAAAGCCCAGGATTGTCCCTGTCTAACGATTGGTTAGAAAGCGTTTGTATCGCATCCATCGGGCCGGAAACTTCCAAAAGCTGCCAAAATTTATTGGGTAAGTTAGACGTTGAAGCCAAAGAATATACCTTAGACGGATTGACTGAGGCGATCGTTGAATGGACACAAGCGAGGTTGTAAAATAGTTTTAAAATAACTAGGAGGAAAGAAACATGACCGCAAAAGACCAACTTCTTCAAGAACTCGACCAAGTATCAGAACCATTGCTGCTAAAAGTGCTTGAATTTGTCCGTTCCTTAAAGACTGAAGAAGAACAACAAAAACTCGAAGCCAAAGCATGGCAGGCATATCTAGATTCAGAACGCGAAAGAAAGGAGGTTTACCGTCGCCTTGCCAACTCCTAATTTTGTCAGCAAAAGTATGGTTTTAAGTATCCACGCCAGACAGATAGAGAGATTTGGCGGCACTCCCGGCGTCAGAGACGAAGGCTTGTTAGAGTCGGCTTTGGCTCAGCCACAAGCCACTTTTGGCGGGTTTTTTTTGCATCCAACGATTAGCGAACAAGCTGCCGCCTATCTCTATCACATAGCGATGAATCATCCCTTTATTGACGGCAATAAACGAACGGCTTTTGCAGTGATGGATACCTTTTTGCGTTTGAATGGTTGCGCTCTGAATTTGACGGACGATGGAGTATATGATTTAGTCATGCGAGTCACGCGGGGAACGATGACTAAGGAAGAATTAAGCACCGAGTTTGAGTCATGTATTGTTTAGTTTTAATAAGTAAGTTGGGCAGCCTTCATCGAGATTAAGTAAGGTGCGCCCATAAGCACCCTAGAGTGAAAAAGGGAATCGAGGAACAAAAAAGCGAGTAAAATTATCACTAAAGAACAAAGCCGAGATCCTTTGCGTCAAGCCAGTAATAAAACTACACAGAAAAAAGCACAAACCGCCGATCGCCCTTCCTCCACCAAATCCCGCTACCCAGCTACTAATTAGCAATAGCCATGAATATAAATTTTTCTCGTTACGACACCTTAACCACCCTGCTAGCAGGAACTACCGCAGCCTTAACCATAGTCATCAGCCAACCCGCGATCGCCAAAACCCCCCAAGAAGTCGCCAGCATTGCCGGGCCGCTGACAGTACAAATTAATAGTTCCCTCGGAGACGGTTCTGGCGTAATTATTGCCAAAAACGGCAAAACTTACACAGTTTTAACAGTCAACCACGTCGTAGAAAAAGAAGACGTGAAATACACCGTTCGCACGTCTCAAGGCAAAAACTATCAAGCAACCTCCGTCACCCGTTTGCAAACCGCCGAAACTGACCCGGATTTAGCCGTAGTCAAATTTGAAAGCCCCGAAGAATATCCAGTCGCGACGATCGCAGATTCCGATCAAGCCGTCATCGGCACTCAAATCTTCGTTTACGGCTACCCCGCTACGGGCGGACTTTTTGGCGCTGAACGAGAACCAGAACTCTCTCCCGGACTCGTTACCAGCCGCCCCGGCAACCGCCCGGAAGGTTACACTTTGCGGTATCAGGCCGTAACTTGGAGCGGCATGAGTGGCGGCCCAGTTTTTGACTCCGAAGGCCGAGTCATCGGTTTACACGGACAAGGCGAATTCGGTTTCGCCCAAACGAGTTCCGGCGAAGTCGCCCCGATTAAAACCGGATTTAATGCAGCAGTTCCCATCAATACATTTATCGCCAAGCTAGTGGCGGCGGGAATAAACAAATCCGAGTTGAAAGTAGACAATACTCCCGCAACGATCGGCCCCGTATCCACCGCCAATCCCCAAGACGCCCAAGCCTATTATTTTCGAGGACTTTCGCTGTTAGATCAAGGAGAGCCTTGGGAGGCGATCGCCGATTTCAACAGAGCACTCGCTTTCAAGCCCAAATATACCCCTGAATTGTATTTTAATATCGGTAATGCCCGCACTTTCATGACCGCCAGCGTGCCCCAACTCGGTCCCACACGCGGTTCCACTGCTATTCAAGCATACACGCGGGCGATCGAAGCCAATCCCGGTTTTGCCGACGCTTACTACAACCGAGCTTTAGCTTACCTGGACAACCAAGACCAACCGGAAGCAATTGCCGACTTTCAAAAAGCAGCAGAACTTTACAAGCAAGGCGGAAGAACCAGCGCCTATCAAGACGCAATTAACAGAATCAAACAGTTGCAATAAACTTAGCCTTTAAGAGTTCAAACATCAAAATGAAGCTATTCATTTTGATGTTTGAATTTCCAACTAGGCTAATTAATATAATCAGCAACTACCATGAACGTAAATTTTTCCCGTTTCGACACCTTAACCACCTTGCTAGCAGGAACTACGGCTGCCCTAACCATAATCATCAGCCAAAGTGCGATCGCCAAAACTCCCCAACAAGTCGCCAACATTGCCGGGCCGCTGACAGTACAAATTAACAGTTCCCTAGGAGACGGTTCTGGCGTAATTATTGCCAAAAACGGCAAAACTTACACAGTTTTAACAGTTAACCACGTAGTCGAAAAACCCGATCTCAAATACACAGTTCGCACCTCCACAGGCAAAAACTATCAAGCAACCTCTGTCACCGGGCTGCAAACAGCCGAAACAGAGGCGGATTTAGCCGTAGTCAAATTTGAAAGCCCCGAAGAATATCCAGTCGCGACGATCGCAGATTCCGATCAAGCCGTCATCGGCACTCAAATCTTCGTTTACGGCTACCCCGCTACGGGCGGACTTTTTGGCGCTGAACGAGAACCAGAACTCTCTCCCGGACTCGTTACCAGCCGCCCCGGCAACCGCCCGGAAGGTTACACTTTGCGGTATCAGGCCGTAACCTGGAGTGGCATGAGTGGCGGCCCAGTTTTTGACTCCGAAGGCCGAGTCATCGGTTTACACGGACAAGGGGAATTTGGTTTCGCGCAAACGAGCTCCGGCGAAGTCGCCCCGATTAAAACGGGATTTAATGCAGCAGTTCCCATCAATACTTTTATGGCGAAACTGGCGGCGGCGGGAATGAACAAATCCGATTTGAAAGTAGACAATTCTCCCCCCACCGCAGTTCCCCTATCCACCCTCAACCCAAAAGACGCTGAGGCCTTTTATTTTCGAGGACTGGTGTACTTAGATGAGGGATCTACTTTCGAGGCGATCGAGGCTTTCAACAAAGCACTCTCTTTCAAACCTAACAACACACCGGAATTGCATTTCAATATTGGTAATGCCATCACCATCGCCAGCACTCCCGATACACGCACTAACCCGATTCCAGCATACACGCGGGCGATCGAAGCCAATCCCGGCTTTGCTGACGCCTACTACAACAGGGCTCTAGCCTACCTAGATCAAAAAAACCAACCGAAGGCAATTGCCGACTTTCAAAAAGCAGCAGAACTTTACAAACAAGGCGGCAGAACCAGCGCCTATCAAGACGCGCTCAACAGAATCAAGCAATTGCAGTAAAATTAGAAGTTAAGAATTAAGAATTAAAAATGACTAATCCCATTTTTAATTCTTAATCAAGTTCATAAAAACAGCAGGTAAATAACAATGACTGCTATCACCTTAAACCTCAACTCCCTGATTAAACTAACTTCAGAACAGTTTTATCAACTGTGCGAAGAAAACCCAGACTTGAAACTCGAACGCAACGCCAACGGAGAATTAATTGTCATGCCGCCAACCGGAGGAGAAACGGGAAGAAGCAACTCAAAATTCAACTTACAGATTGGACTTTGGAACGAACAAACCCAACTCGGTGAAGCCTTTGATTCCTCAACAGGATTTACTCTGCCCAATAAAGCCGATCGCTCTCCCGATGCGTCTTGGGTAGAGAAATCTCGCTGGGAAGCTTTGACACCTCAACAAAGAGAAAAATTTATCCCGCTTTGTCCCGATTTTGCTGTGGAAATTCTCTCCCCAACGGACAGCTTAAAAAAGACTCAGGAAAAAATGCAAGAGTATATGGAAAATGGCTGCCGTTTGGGTTGGCTGATTAACCGCAAAAAACGCGAAGTTGAAATTTATCGCCCCGGTCAAGATGTGGAAGTTTTACAATCTCCTCTCACCCTTTCTGGGGAAAATGTTTTACCGGGATTTGTTCTCAATTTGCAAAAAATTTGGAATTAGCAGAATTCAATTTTGACTTATTATATCATCTTCAATAAATAAAATAACCGTTACCATTTCTTCGTGAGGAATGCAAGTCAGAGCGACTTGGATCGGGAGGGGAGCATCTCATATCTGTAAAAACACTTCTTCTGGCTCCTTCCTTCTGACTCTTTCCTCGCAGCAATAGAGCCTCAAAAATCCAATTTCTAGCTTGGCTGCTTTCATTGAGATACTCCCTAGCCAGTTCTTAGATCGCTATACAACAGTTCTCAATAAAGTGAGATATGCCCAATGCCCAATGCCCAATGCCCAATGCCCAATGCCCGCTTATCAAGCGTACACCTCATGTTACTGAGAAAGGCTATAGCTTCTTTGTCCTTAAACTATATCGCTAAACTGGATTCGGGAGCAGAGGTCGAATTAACTCCACAATTTGGTCATAGTTAAAGTTATTGACAGAATCAATTAGCGAACTGGAAAGGGTTGATTTAGATGCGGGAATTTGTTGGATTAGCTCGTTCATGGCTTCAGGATCAACATAGTAGGCAGCTTGATACATTTCTTCTAACCACTGAGAGGACATCACGGCTAGATCTTCTGGAGATAAAGAATCAACAGATAGTTTTTGGGGATCTTTTCCTACAACTGTGTAGATGTACTCTACTCCCAAGTATTGAGCGAGTTTGTCAAAGACGAGGCATTCCTGAAATGGCTTGCTCATAAAGTCGTCACAACCAGCCATAAGAGCTTTCTCTCGATCTTCTTCAAAAGCACTGGCAGTTAAAGCAATAATGACAGTCTCTTGTCCCTGAGAGTGTTCTCTAATGCGTTTGGTAGCTGTGTAGCCATCCATGATCGGCATTCGTAGATCCATCCAAATCAGGTGTGGGGACCAACTTTCCCACAGGAATAGTGCTTCAACTCCCTGTGTTGCTTCGCGCACCTCAAAACCGACTGAGGTAAGAAGTTTGACCAATAAGCGGCGATTTTCGTCTATATCTTCAACCACAAGGATGCGGTAAGTTGGTTGTCCTGGAACTATACCAATTACTCTTTGTTTAAGCAATTCTGAGGCAAGGCAGACTGCTTGAGGTAACTTTACCCCAAGTTCAAAGTAAAAAATGCTGCCCTGATTCAATGTGCTTTGAACCCGAATCTGACTACCCATGAGTTGGACAAATCTTTGGCTGATAGCTAAACCTAGACCAGTACCTTGATTCAATTTATTCCCCGCTTCAGCTTGCACGAACGCCTTAAATAAACTCTCAATTTCTGTTGGAGCAATTCCCACTCCAGTATCCTCAATTTCAAAATATAGGTGACAGGACGTTTGGTCGCTCTGTTCCGATCTTACTCGTAATGTGACGCTTCCTTTATTAGTAAACTTAATCCCATTACCGAGCAGATTGACTAAGACTTGATACAGTTTGTGCTCATCGGTATGCACAAATTGGGGAAGATTGGGGTCGATATCGAAAATTAGTTTCAATCCTTTCGATTTGGCTTTAATTTGCAACATTTCTTCAATAGAAATCAGCAAAGATTTTAGGTCAAAGTCAGAAAGAGAGAGTGTCATCTTTCCGGTCTCTATTTTAGATAAATCTAAAATGTCGTTAATCAATGCCAATAAATGTGTGCCGCTACGATTGACGATCGCCAGATATTCTTGGAGTTCGGGAGTCAGAACAGGATCGTAACTCATCAATTGCGTAAATCCCAAAATAGCATTGAGAGGAGTACGGAGTTCGTGGCTCATATTGGACAGGAACATACTTTTGGCTCGGTTTGCTGTTTCTGCTCCTTCCTTAGCTTGCTGAAGTTCCAACTCGGCTTGTTTGCGATCGTTAATGTCAATTAAATATCCCAACATTTCCACTGGTCTACCTGCAGGATCTCGAATTAGTCTGAGTTGACAGAGTATCCAGCGATAAACCCCATCTGAGCGACGAAGACGGTATTCATGGAAATAAAAATCATTGACGAATAGATTGTCTAAGCCATTAACCACTCGTTCTAAATCATCTGGGTGTAAGTTATGCACCCAAAAGTCAGAATCTTCTAAAAAATCAATCCTTTCATAGCCCAATACATCTTTGATATTTTCGCTCATGAACGTTGCTGCATAATTGCCATAAGGTTGACAGCCAAAAATAACGACGGGGCTGTAGTTCAGGAGAAAGTTGAGGCGATTTGTGGTAGATTGCAAGGCTTGCTCAGCTTGTTTTAGCTCTGTCACATCCTCCTGAACGGCAACATATACAGTTCCATATTCAGGATGCTCAAACCTAGACGTATGAACCCTGCACCAAAAGAGAGTTCCATCTTTTTTCTTATTGTGGACTTCATATTGTGCTTCTCCGTCCCGAGCGAGTTTAACAACAACATCTTCAACGGTTTCGTCGGGTGTAACCTCTGTATCGACGTAATTTATTACACCAACGGGTTGACCGGCGAGTTCACCCTCTGCATAGCCAAACATAGCGTCAAATTTAGGATTGGTGTAGACGATCGTGAGGTCTGAGGCTTTAACTAAACACACTCCACCTGCCATGTTATGGATAATAAGACTCTGAAGCTCTAGCGCCTTTTGAGCTTCTTTTCGAGCGGTAATGTCTTGGATTTGAGAAATAAAATGCAGTGGATTTCCCTGTTCATCTTGTACTAGCGAGGCATTAAGAACAATCCAAATTATATGTCCTTGTTTATGGAAATACCGTTTTTCCATTTGGTAAGTTGAAATTGTTCCTGCTAATAGCAGATGTACATAACTAAGATCCAGGTCTAAATCGTCAGGATGCGTAATGTCTTGGAAAGTTAACGCTAACAACTCTTCTGAGGAGTAGCCAAGAATCTGACATAAGGCAGGATTGACTTTAACCCAGTGCCCATCAAGTGCAACGATCGCCTTTCCAATGGACGCATTTTCAAAGGCATTGCGAAACTGATCTTCACTCTTTCGTAAAGCCACCTCAATTTGTTTGCGTTCGTTTTCAGCCCACTTGCGCTCATCGATCTCCTTCTCTAAGGCTTGAATCGCCACAATAAGTTGAGCTGGACTAGGTAAAGCTAAGGCTGATGGAATTAAAAATACTAGCTCAGATGCAGTATATACAGAAATCAGAGCAGTAATAGCTTTAAGTCCTCCATAAACCCAATAAGTAGGAAACCAAAGCGTCCAAATTTCCATGATATGAGTTGTACCACAGGCAATTATGAAGGCGCTAAACAGAAATAATACTTTCGGAAAAGGAGTATCTGGGCGCTGTCGCACAAAGTAGATTAGCATGATTGGGATGGAGTAGTAAGCTAAAGCAATTAAACCATCGGATAAAATATGTAATCCTACTAAATTTGTTTGCCAGAGATAGCAGTGACCATGAGGAATGAATCCTCCACTTTCAAAAAATTGTGTAATCATACCTAACCTGAATTATTCATGAGTGCTGAAGTGCTTAGCGATTGAGTTCTGCCATTGCCCGCTTCATCATCGAAGTCTTACCGGGAAAACCGCTTTTGAGTAGGGAGATGTCAAATTGCCAATCTAGCAGCACGAGACATCCGATCGCAATGACGAGTAGACTTGCCCTTTCAGAAATGTGCTTGTTCATACAGCAGATTGCGTTAAAAAAATGTCCTTTTAATGTTAGCCAAAACAAAGAAGGGCAACCACGGGGGATTCTCCCTACCTCCACAAGTCAGATTTTGTATGGGCTGTGCCAGCGTGCCACTCCTCGAACTGTGCGATCGCAGGACTTCTGGCTGCGTAAAGTGAGTTTATAACCTAATAATTCAACTATACTCTTATTCATAGGCTTATAGTCCTCTGGCAACAAACTATGGAAAGGAGTAGGATTCTCGATAGAACTAGCGATAGAGTTAGCGAGCCACATACCAACTACCGCGGCAATATTTTAATTGTTGACGATCTGCCTGATAACTTGCGTCTTCTGAGCCGTACTTTGATCGCACAGGGTTATAAAGTTCGCTGTGCCACAACAGGCGCAATGGCGATCCGAGCCGCCCAATCGCCAGGGACGGAACTAATTTTACTCGACATTAAATTGCCCGATTTTGATGGCTATGAAGTTTGTAAACAATTAAAATCTGACGAGCAAACCGCAGGCATTCCGATAATTTTTTTGAGTGTTCTCAATGAAACTTTCAATAAGGTTCAGGGGCTTGCTGTTGGTGCCGTAGATTATATTGCTAAGCCGTTTCAAGTCGAAGAAGTATTAGCTCGTGTCGAAACTCACCTAACCATTCGACGGTTGCAACAAAGCCTCCAAGAGCAGAATTTACGTCTCTTGAGAGAAATGGAAGAACGCCAACGTCTCGAAGCATCCCTCTTTGCCGAAAAAGAACTCGCTCAAGTGACTCTCCAATCGATTGGTGATGCAGTTATTACTACCAATGCTCAAGGTAATGTGCGATTTTTCAATCCTATCGCTGAGCAACTGACAGGCTGGAAGGCTCATGAGGCTAAGGGACTCCCCCTGTCTACAGTCTTTGAAATTGTCAATGAAGTAACGCGAAAGCCATTAGAGAATCCGATCGACAAGGCTCTATTGGAGAAGCGAATTGTGGGGTTAGCTAACCATACTATACTCATTGCGCGCGATGGGACTGAGTATGCCATTGAACACTCAGCAGCACCCATTCGAGACTGCCAAGGTCAAATTATCGGGGCAGTCATCGTCTTTCATGATGTTACCGAATCGCGCAATATTGCTCGTCAACTCTCTTGGGAAGCCAATCACGATGCTCTGACGGGTTTAATCAACCGTCGAGGATTTGAGCAGCGACTAATTGAGGCGATCGCCTCTGTTCAAGATAGCAATCAGCAGCACGTTCTCTGTTATTTAGATTTAGATAAGTTCAAAGTCGTTAACGATACCGCAGGTCATATTGCTGGCGATGAGCTACTGCGCCAAATCACTAGACTTTTACAAAAGGGAGTCCGCGCTAATGACACACTGGCTCGCTTGGGAGGTGATGAATTTGGTCTTTTGCTTACTAAATGTCCCCTCTCTAAAGCAACTCAGATTGCGGAAAAGCTCAAAGACATAGTGCATCAGTTTCGGTTTATTTGGGATAGCAAAACCTTTATCATCGGGGTCAGTATTGGAGTTGTTGCCATTAACCAAGACAGCCCTGATTTGATGGAGGTTATGGGGGCGGCTGATGCAGCTTGTTATGCTGCCAAAGGCAAAGGTCGCAACTGTGTTCATGTTTATCGTCTAGATGATGGCGAACTAATATAATTAGACAACGTGGTGAGACGCACTTGATTTCCAAAATCAGCCGTGCGTTAGAAACCAATCGTTTTTGTCTCTACTCCCAAAAGATTGGCTTTATTATCTCTAACCCATCATTAGATCATTAGGAAATTTTGTTAAGAATGGTAGAGAAAAACGGAGAAAGCGTGGCTCCCAATGAGTTTATTCTCACCGCCGAGCGTTATGGCTTGATAACCAAGAGCGATTGTTGTTGGGTAATCGAAACTTTTTGATTGAATTATCATAATTTATCGGGGCTAAAAGTTTTTAGTAAAGACTTGTATAGCCTTTCGAGCTCTCATATGAGGTACTCATGGGCATAGGGCATAGGGCATAGGGCATAGGGCATAGGGCATAGGCCTCCGTGGGCATACCTCACTTTTTTGAGAACCGCTATAGACGCTCAATATTTCTGGCGCTAGCAGTCGAGTTTTTTTTAAAATTTTATTGTTCCATTTTATCCCGTTTTGGATGTTGAGGTCGCGGTCTCTAGTGTGAGTGACCGCACTTTTTTAGGTATTCCCACCCTCCGAGTTTTGCGACTTGTTCTCTCCCGGTTTTTTGGGCATCGCACCCTCTTCCTTCAGAATTACCAAGGCGAACCGATCATGGTAAAAGCAGCCCAATAATAAGGATGCGAGAAATTTCGATCACCCCTGGTGGCCAACTCCGACGGCAAAGGCAGAGCTTGATTGTTGCCCGATCGTACCAAATAACCATCTTGCAACCGCACTTCTCCCCGCAACATCGCCAACTGCGCTTGCCGCAAAGCCTCAGCCTTAATCGGCGCTGTACGCAACTCCTGGTAAAACTCAGTCATCAGCCCCAAAGTAGCAACATCGCTGACATACCACAAACTCGCCAAAGCTGATTTTACCCCCGCGTGCACCGCCAACCCTGCAAACCCCAACTCAGCTTGTTCGTCCCCCACCGCCGTAGTACACGCACTCAAAACCAACAACTCCACCTGCGGGTTAGATAACTTCAACTGATCCAACTGATCCAACCGCAACTTAGTATCCCAAAACTGAATGTAAGAATTTTGGGCTCCCCCAGGCTGAAAATCGCCGTGAGTAGCTAAATGAATAATTTTGTATTGCGGTTGATTGCGCTTCTGCTTCAAATTTGCCAAAGTAAAAGCTTCATTGAGAAAAGACGAACCCGGCCAAATCTTGCCCACAATTGTCGATATTTCCAGTGGCACCGCAGGCAAAGGATTTTGATCGTATTTGGCAGGAAAATTCGACGCACCCATCGCTAACACTTCAGAACCCTTAACATCGGCATAGCGAGTATCAGTTAAACTCAAACTCGGAATCAAGCCCAAACTGTACTTTTCTACCAAAAACTGCTTGCCGTCGTAAAGAGCAGCCAAAGGCAAAGTTCGCAAACCGACATCCATCGAAAACACCAAGGTGTCAATCTTGTTAGCCTCCAATTCCGGTTGCAGCGGTGCAATTAACCACTGGTAAAGTTCCTCGGCAGGTTGCTTGTAGTCAGCAGTATTCAATCTCCTGGGACTTCTGATAGCATTAGTGAATTTTTTAGCAACTTGCAAGACTGTCTCGCGGCTTGCAGGCACGCTTTTAAAAACATTTTTGCCGTCTGGCAATAACAACACAAGTTCTAAATGTTTTTCTTTCGCCCACACGTAAAGGATGGCCGGTTTAACCCCAGTCAACTGATTGACGCTGCTGAGAGTATCTCGAATACTTTGCTGCGTGACTGACTTTTCAGTGACAGTGCCCCCAAAGTAACGTTCAAATTCCCGGCCCTGAGTTCTATCCCTTTGCTGCACTGCGTCGATCGGATTTATTTGCGCGATCGAGTTCGATCGAGAAATCTCAGGAACCCTCACATTCCCGATACTTTCTGCTGTTACCGCACTCGCCGACTTCTGTGAAGTTGCCTGCAAGGTGCCGTTTTCTGTCGTCGCAGGCGCGCCTAAATTGTCTTGTAACACCGACGGCGACAGCAGTACCGAGCCGGCAGCATTCTCGTTCGACTGATCCTCAAAAGAGACAGCAGCAGCTTCTGGCGAGACATTTGCGTTAGTGCTCTTGGGCACCTGCGCTGCGGGGCCGAGACTCACCTGAGTCACAATTTGTTGAGAATTGGCTGTAGTTTTCAGTTCCACGGTGGTAGTTGGTGCCGGACTCGGCACGATCGCCAGCGGCCCGATCGCAGTTGAGGAAGTCGCAGTGTTCGACTTCAAGTTTCCCGTCCCAACAGTCGCCGCCGTGCAGGTTCCCGACGAGCAAGTGCTTTGCAGCAGCGTCTGTGAACCCGATCGAGCCAGCCCGTCTGTAGAAATGCTGACCTGGGCGCGCTCAGCAGCCGTTCCTGTTCCCGCAGCCAGAAACGCTCCCCCCGCTTCGATTGCCACATCGCCGCCCGTATTGCCGCGAGCTTTGATCGAAACAACTTCAACATTTTTCTGGCCGGTAATTTGGCTCGAACCCGCACTTCCCGACTGCGAACTCGAATTGATCACCCCTGTAACGATCCGGCCCGGCGCCGCAATCGAAATATCTCCGCCGCTTCTGGCACCAAAAGCATCGATGTTGCCGGTTTCTACCGCACCGGCGCTGCGAATATTGATAGGGCCCGCCACCCCGGAAGTTGAGCGAGATGAAACCGTACCAGCAGTCAACTTGCCTTGACTGCTAGTGATGTTAATCCCCGCAGTCGAGGTAACATCTCCGACGGCTACAGTACCGCCCATCAGAGAGATCGTAGCGTTATCAGTGCCGACGATCGCACCCGTTCCCACGATCGCCCCCGTGCCCGACGGCGATTGAATCGTCGTCGGATCTTGAAATGTCACCGCTACTGGCGTTGAATTCGGCGTTGAATTTGGCGCTGGAGAACCAATCGAGATCGCACCGCTACCGTCAGAACGTCCGATCGCGATCGAAGCAAACCCATTCCGAAAAGTGTTCAATTCAGCAGCAGTCAAGTTCAGAGCTTCTGTATCGCCAGAACCTTGAATTATAATATTTTGACTGGGATCGGCCGGTTGCAGCACCAGATTGCCCTTGCTGGCGATCGAATTTTTGTCACCCGTCAAGTCAATCTCGCTGCCGGTTAAAGTAATATTTCCCGGTCTTTTCGAGCCGCCAGCTTCGATCGCGCCCGCAGTGACTCCATTAGGTCCCGTCAGCGTCACATTCCCCGCGCGATCGCCCCTCGTGTCGATCGCCCCGGCCGTCACCGTGCCCTGTGCGGTAACACTAACATCTCCCGCCGAATTGCGTATATCTTGGGAAGAATTGACAGAAGTGTTGATAGTGCGCGCAGTTCCAGTAACTAGCTGACCGGTTGTGACATTGCCTGCGGTGCTGACGATGCGAATTTCCTGATTGTTGGTAGTGATATTTCCGGTACGGATATTGCCGTCAGCTTTGAGAGTAATTGAGGCATTGTCGGCCCCTGTCAGGGAACTTGTGGTAGTGATTGTTCCCAAACCCGCTGGCGATTGAATAATTAGCGGATCGTAAAATGTGAAATCGTTGGCCATCAGAATTGAACCGATACCGTTGCTGCGGCCGATCGTAATTCCAGCAAATCCATTTTGCAAACTTCCGAGGTCGTTTGCCGTCAGATTCAAATAAATATTAGTGCCGACATCTCCAGAACCGCCGATCGCAATATTTTGACCGGGGTTCCAAGGTTGCAGTACCAAAAAGCCAGTGCCGCTGACTGAATTTTTGTCGCCTTTGAAATTAATTTCATTACCAGTCAAAGTAATGTTTCCAGCACCCGCTGCGATCGAGCTAACCCCCAGAACATTCCGAGCCGTCACAGTTACATTTCCCGCCGCTTCCGGGCCGCTGGCATCAAGTTTTTGGGCCGTTACGTTCAGGCCTTCGATCGCAATATTCCCGCTGCTGCCGGTGCTGGGATTGGATGAAGAAATATTGTTTGCAACAGTCGAACCCGGACTAATCAAACTAATATTTCCGCCGTTACTTGACAAATTGCCCGCAGTAATTTGACTTCCCTCCAGGGCGATCGCACCGCCACCGGTGCTAATTGTATCGGCCGCATTCATAGAAAAAGCACCCGCACCATTGCGATCGGCATCTGCTCTAAATGTTACCGAACCAGTAGTTGCTTGAAAGCTCAACTGATTGTCCGCCAAATCAGCAATTGTAATATCATTGAGGGCTTCGAGAACCACATTTGACGTAGCCGACATACTTTCCAAAGCTGTAGCCGAAATTGTCAGCGAAGGCTCAGAATTGTTTTCCTGTCCTGGTAGCGTTCCTGTTGCCAAAATATTATTGTTGGCAATTATTTCCGCATCGCCCGCAGCTTCTGGGGAATCTGTAATGAAAATATTGTCTGGATCTAACAGCAAAGTCCCCAAACCGTTTGTCCCAGAGGTATCAACATTACCGTTAAAAATCAATCTTTGCTTGCCCGAAACTTCCACAAACCCCCCAACACCTGCGGTTCCCGTTGCAGAAACGCCCTTTGCGCTGATGCTGCCCAAAAATGCTGTTGTGTTGTCAGCCCAGACCAAAACTCGGCCGCCGTTGCCTGATTCAGTTGCGTTGGCTGCGATCGAACTTTTGCCATCCACGTAAGTCATCCTGGCATTCGGCACAGTTCCCTCGCCTCGGTAATCTCCCCCGATCCGCACCGTTCCGCCACCGTCCGGCCCCGAAGCCTCAATCTTCGCTCCAAACAGCCCTACCTTGTCGCCCAACACGTTGACGCTGCCTCCGACGCCCCCCCTGGCAGACACGTCCGCAGAACCCGCTACCAGCGCAGTTCCAGCACCTGCAGGCACTGTTTGGCCGCCTGTGAGCACGACTTCACCTTGAGCGTTCGTAGTTATACCCGTAGCGTTAGCCACGCCAGGGCCCGAAAGCAGTCCAGGTAAACTCAGCGGAGAGAAGGGAACACCTTCGGAACCCGACACTCCGGCTGCTGGAGAAACTTCTAAACTCAGCAAAAGTCCGTTTTGACTAAACCGCACCAGATTTTTGTCTCCAACCGCCACCACAGTAATTTGACCGCCTGGGGCTGAAAGTGGGCCCGTACTGATCACCGTACCGCCGAGCAAAGTCAAATTTTGCCCGGTTCCGACAGCCAAGTTACCGGCATTGACAATACTCGCGGGCTGTGGGCCAAAAACAAAAGCATTCGGCGTTCCGACGAGGGCCGCGAAGTCGTTCGCCCCAGTACCGTTGAACCAGCCGTTGTCAAAACCGATACCGCTAGCGGTGGTAGCAAAAAAAGACCCGGACACATCGAGTCGGGCATTTGCTCCGAAGATAATGCCTGCGGGATTCATCAGCAACAAATTAGAATTGCCGCCGCTAACTTGAATTAGGCCGTTAATTAAGGAAGCGTCGCCCCCGACAACGCGGCCGAGGATATTTTTAACGCTTGGGTTGGAGATGAAATTGGCAGTTTCGCCAGCATTCAGACCAAACCGAGTAAAACTGTGGAACAAATTTGCTCCGTCTCTGGAGGTAGTGCCACCTTTAATGTCGTAGCGAGGAGGCGACCCTGTACCTGGCGCGGTGACAGTGGTTCCGGTGCCGTCTGGGGCTGGAGTAATGGATTGTGCTGCAGCAATTTGAGATTGGGGATAAATTGCCACCAGTACCCATCCCCTGCTGTTTTCTTTGAGGAAAACCAGGTTGGGGAAAAAATCTAATATCAAAAATCCAGCAAAGGGAATTGCTGCCAGAATCGACCGCACAGCACGTTGAGCATTCATAAGTTTGCCTCGGTCTAGACCTTAATTCGAGTTGAAAATTGAGATTTTAGGTAAAAAAGAGTCGATCGCACCCCTATGCTGACACTTCTTAACGCGAACTCTCGATCGCAAATCTTAAAATTTAAGTCTAAATTTGATTGTGTCACCAACATAGCAAAGACTGGCAGTAAGTGTCGAAACACAGGAAGTTTAAACAGAGAAAATTATGAGCGATCTAATTGTCCGTCGGATCGGTTTAACTGGGGGCATCGCCACGGGTAAAACCGCTATATCTAATTATCTGGCAGATGCCTGTGGATTTCCGATTTTAGATGGCGATATTTACGCCCGCGAAGCTGTGAACCCCGGTTCGCCAATACTTGACTCTATTGTAAAACGATACGGCGCGGGTATTTTGCTCCCGGACGGCAATTTAAATCGGCCAGAGTTGGGAAGTATTATTTTTTGTAACGCAGACGAGCGGCAGTGGTTGGAACAACAGATTCACCCTTACGTGCGCCGCCGATTAGTTGAGGAAACTCAAAGCTGCATTGCTGCATCGAGTTTGGTATCCCAAGGGACACAGGATTTAAGTACAAAGACTCAAGAAACCGACTTGTTTGACCACAAGCTAGAACCGAGTATTGTTGAAAAAAAACCCGGTTTCTGTGCCAAGGCTGACACGTTGACTTTGGTTTTGGTAGTGCCGCTGCTGTTTGAAGCTAACATGACTGACTTGTGTACCGAAATTTGGGTAGTGTACTGTTCACCCGAAGTGCAGTTAGAACGACTAATGCAGCGAGACGGCTTAAGTTACGATCGAGCTAATGCCCGTATTAACGCCCAGTTGCCACTAGCTCAAAAGTGTCAACAAGCTGACGTTATTTTGGACAACTCGTCAACCCTCGACTCGCTATTCCTGCAGGTAGATGTGCAAGTCAGTCGCTGTGAGATTTGATACTTGAGATTGACTCGGCGATATCAGTTTTAAAACCTGGTTTTTTTAATTCCTGCGCGGCAGTTCGATTTGAGAGTTGAGATTTGAGATTGACTCCACGATTTTGTGAACGGGCTTTTTTTCCCCAACCGCTTTCGACTCCTCTTTCGGAGTGGCGCGTCAGCGCTCTTGTCACAAAGCCAGATCAGAAAAGATCAGAAAAAATAAAAGGTTCACAATTTATTTAAAAATACAATAGCAACCATTTATGAAGTTAATGTAAGGAACCCCACGCTTAAAAGCGGGGGCTTTTAGGAAGTCCGGCTCGATCGCCAGCGGTGAAAGAAGAAAGCCCGAACCTTACCAGAGACAGGATTAGACCTACGTTTTTAGAGTCATGATACCGAAGAATGCGACGCTAGTTTTTCGCTCTATCGCCAAAAGTTAAACAGGATTAGCAGGGGTTAACCCAGTGCTTTTGGCATAACAAGCTCTTAAAACATTCTCGAAGCGAACTTTACCCAGCAATGGAGGACTTTGTGTCTAATTTCGTTTTCGTCATTGACAGTCAGAAACGCCCACTAAATCCAATCCGCCCAGGATTGGCTCGCAAATTACTAACCACGGGCAAAGCTGCCGTTTTCAAAAAATATCCATTCACAATAATTCTGAAAATAGAGGTAACAGCACCTCAAAAACCAATCACTCTTAAATTAGACCCGGGTTCTAGAACTACTGGAATCGCATTGCTACAAGGGGAGCAGGTAATCTTTGGCGCAGAACTAACACACCGAGGACAAGCTATTAAAGCCTGTCTGGAATCTCGCCGTTCACTGCGTAGAGGCAGGAGAAACCGCCATACCCGCTATCGTCCAGCTAGATTCTTGAACAGAACTCGTCCTAAAGGGTGGTTAGCTCCAAGCTTGCAGCATCGTGTCGAAACAACCTTGACTTGGGTAAATAGATTGATGAAACTTGCTCCCATTGCATCTATTTTTCAAGAACTTGTGCGATTTGACTTACAGCAAATAGAAAACCCAGAGATTAGTGGATTGGAATACCAGCAAGGAGTTCTATACGGTTACGAAATCCGCGAATACCTACTAAACAAATGGGACAGAAAGTGTACGTATTGCGGAAGTACTGATATACCGCTACAAGTCGAACACATCCATCCCAAAGCTAAAGGCGGATCTAATCGCATTTCTAATCTTTGCCTTGCTTGCGATGCTTGCAACAAAAAGAAGGGTACTCAAGATGTTGAGCAATTCCTATCTAAAAAGCCAGAGATTTTAAAGCGGGTTTTATCCCAAGCAAAGCGACCTTTGAAAGACGCAACAGCAGTTAATTCAACTCGCTGGGCATTATTTAATCGACTCCGCATGACTGGCTTACCCGTTTCTACTGGTAGTGGCGGTTTAACAAAGTTCAATCGTACTCGATTGAATCTGCCTAAATTCCACTGGTTAGATGCTGCTTGCGTAGGTCAAGTGGAAAATTTGAAGGTACTGACTTCTCGACCGCTGTTAATTAAAGCAGCAGGACATGGTGCTCGGCAAATGTGTGGCACAAATCGATTTGGCTTCCCAATTCGGCATAGATCGAGAAAGCAAATACATTTTGGGTTTCAAACTGGTGATATCATTGGCGCTACCGTCACCGCAGGCAAGAAAGTTGGTTCCTACGTGGGACGAGTTCTTTGTCGTGCATCCGGTTCGTTCGACATTGCCACAATCCAGGGAAGGGTGGCAGGAATTAGCCATAAATATTGCAGACCTATTCACAAAAAAGATGGCTATTCCTATGGATTTTGATTCAAGGCGACTGAAGTCGCAGCCGCTTTCCTCCCCATGTCTAAAGCCAGGGGCTTCTCGCTCGTTTTCTGGTGAAAAATTAGGCATTGCCCCCTTTAAGGAATCTCATTCACCAAGATATTTATATGTAACGTGCTGATGGCGCGCCTGGGTACTCTCCTGTTGTGTCTTTAATCCCCGGGTTGCCGCTTCACCTCAATAAATTATCGAGTTAATCATAAAAGTAGTAAAACTTTACAATTGGCGGTTTTTGTTTCTTTCTTGGAAGACTGTTTCAAAAGGATTCCAGGGGCGATACCATTTTAGATTTTAGATTTTAGATTTTAGATTTGGGAATGATTTATAACTACCAGGGTTGGGAATACGGGCATAGAAGAGTAGCATTATTTTTTTGAACATGGTCTTGAGTTCTGCTGGTGGCCCGCCAGTAGCAGATAACTAGAAATTACCAGCGAACAAGCGAGCTAGATGATGGATTTCACCCGCTTTTAACCAAAAATCAAAAAAATTGCAGGTGCAGTCACTTACTAATTGATGACTTCGCCACAATTATTTTTTTATCCTGATAGCAGAGTACAGACTGCGTATCAAGAAGGGGAAAATACAAACACCAAAATTTATGATGCGCGTTTACTCTTCCATCCTGATGTCAAGCCTGTTACTGAGTGCTGGCGCAGTTAATGCTCAAAGCTTAGAAACTCGATCGACCTTTTTTGCTCAAGACAACTCTGCTCCAGAAATTTTAACCACTCGAGCTGAGACTCAAAGCTTGTACGATAACGGCCAAGATACGCCGCCACAACCAGGGGATGGGAGGAAAGATAAAGCCTAAAAAGCGATAATTGCGGGGAATTAGAGGGAGAATGGGAGAATATAAAATTGGGATAAGAAGAGAAAAATTGAATATTTCGAGCCATTAATTGCGGACTTACGTACTGCGTAGCAAAAAACCGATTTTTCAGCGGTATTTGACGAGTCAAGGCATAATTGTTCGCTATTCCGGTTTTTTGGCCAAGCGTCCTCAAGATATCAGACAACACCAACGGGCGGGAAATGTTGCACTCAAAAAATAAAGAAAGGTAAAGCGCGAGTAGGAATCTTACGCTTTACCTTTTTTTTCAACTTTTGCAGCCTTAATCTTCTTCTGCAGCTTCGCCACCAACAACGACATCGCGAATCCGCAAACTCGGGCCGCCACAGCCGACGGGCAAACCGCTTTGCCCTGCCTTGCCGCAGCCGCCGGATTCATCCCAGTAGAAATCGTCGCCGATCGCCTCAATATCAGCTAAAGTGCTGAAAACATTACCCGAAAGAGTAACATCCCGCACCGGATTGTCTAGTTTTCCGTCGCGGATCATCCAAGCTTCGCCGGCACTGAAAGTAAACATTTCGCAGTTAGTCGTGCCGCCTTGCCAATTGCGCGCATAAACCCCTTCTTTGATTCCAGAAAATAAGTCTGCAACTGGCGTGTCACCTCGTTCGATCCAAGTATTCGTCATGCGGACGATCGGCGGATAATGATAATTCAAACAGCGAGCATTACCAGTAGGCGTTTCTCCCAATTTACCCGCCGTTTCCCGCGAGTGCAGTCGCCCGACTAAAGCGCCGTCTTTAATTAACTGAGTAGTAGTCGCCGGAGTGCCTTCGTCGTCGTAGAAATAGCTGCCCCGGTGTCCCTCTGGCGCTGCACCGTCGAAAATTTGCAAGTTTTTGGGGCCGAACTGGCGACCGAGGGTCATAATTTCCAAAATGTCGGGATTTTCGTAGGCCATGTCGGCTTCGGAAAGGTGTCCGAAGGCTTCGTGGACGAATAATCCGGTCAAAATCGGGTCGATGACGACGGTGTAGGTGTTGCCTTGGACGGGGGGTAAGGCTAGGGAATCTACGGCTCTCTGGGCGGCGCTGCGAACTTGAACATCAAGATCGGTTAAATCTTCGTAAGCTTTGCGGGAACCAGTAGTTTCGCGGCCGGTTTGTACGGTTTCCCCGCTGCGGGCTGTGGCGGCAAAGCGCATTTCCATGTCTGCCCAACCTTGTTCTAGCATGGTGCCTTCGGAGGTGGCGAGGATGATGCGCTGGGTGCTGTCGCCGTAGCGCACGGAGATTGTGGCGATGCGGGGGTCAATGCTGCGGAGGATGGCCGCGTAGCGATCGCACAATTGCTTTTTGTCAATTAGGGGAACCAGACGGGGGTCTGTTCCTGTCAGCGGCAGCAAGCAAATGTCTTGTACTGGCGTAACTGGCGCCAGGATCGTTTCTTCTTCGCCGATCAGTTTTGCCGCGGCGATGGCTTCTTCGATTCTTTCGGCGAGGGTGGAAAGTCGGTTAAAACTGGCAAAGCCCCAGCCGCCTTTGTGACAAGCCCTGACTTGGCCGCCAATTGAGACTCCTTCGCTGAGGGTTTCAATTTTTTCGCCCCGCAGCAGGATGTCGGTGCCTTCGGCTTCTTCCAGTCGAATTGCCAGATAATCGACTTGGTGGCGGTAGCGTGCCATTAAGTCTGACAGCAGATTTTTCGAGTCGGCGATCGAGGTGGGCATAAGGAAAGCACGGTGTTTAACTTACTTCATTTTGCACTTTTGTCAGGGCGATCGTCCAAAATATCGCCCCAAGCGCGGAGATTGCGACTTATTGGTACGGTTCTGCCAATATCGTTAGTTGACAAATGTGGATATCCTGTGAGTTAGGAGGAAGGTGCAAGAAATTATGCGGGATTTTTCGATCGTGCTGGTGCTTGACCCAGCCCAAAAACGGATACCGTGCCACGTACTTAAGTCGTGGAAAGATAAAAATTTTAGACCAAAGTTCAATCTCCCAGATTTATCTGTGGGGTAAATCTAAAATCTAAAATCTAAAATCTAAAATCGACTGACTCCTAACTCCTGAACTTTCCTATACATAAATACTTCACCCTTCATGCCTCCGAAGGTGGGTTTATAACTGTGAATACTTACTTTTTACCGACAATAAGCGAAATTTTAGCCTCCGAAGGCCAAGAAAATGACCTCCGTCTCTTTGATGCTAAGTTGGCGGGAGAAAACAACCGCCATCGGTGTCCTGCAAGCCGTGGGGCTTCTCGGCTGAAAGCTGAACAGGAATGGTACGGGGCGATCGCAGCTTTGAATCAAATGCTCGATCGGCAAAAAGCAGGACAAAAAACAGATGCCGATCGAGCAAATGGTCGATCGACAATCTCCAATTCCTGTCAGGGATTGGTGTTGTCGGGCCCATCTTCGGTTTTGACTCACCCCGCTTTGGCCAACGGCTTTGCCAATTGGATTTTTACCAGTATTCCCGACAACGATGCAGCTTTGTGGTCTTTTCGGGCCAGACAAACTTTAGCTTTAATGCCGGCGGCTGATGTGCAAATATCAGTGCCTGCGGCGGCCCCGGCTTTGGCTTTGGCAAGTGGCGATCCCTTAGCCAACGAGCAGTTTTGTTTGGTTTTAACTGCTAGTTTTAGCTTGGTGATGGTTTTGGGTGAAAATTCTGCCGGAATTCCGGCTTTTCTATTTTCTTTCGATCCGCAAGTAGTGGCGAAAGCTTGGGAGGTTTTGCGGCGCAGGGTGACTGAAAGCGAATGTTTGCTTGCTAATTCTGACGGTAGCTTCAATTTACCGGTTAGCAAATTAACTAATAATTCTACTAAATTAGACGGGCTGTTCCAGCAGTTTTTGCCTGTGGAACCCCATTATCAAACAGTGATGCAGTTCAGCCGCTTGCTGTTACATAATTTGCCGATTGGGAAAGATGAAGCAGGCAGGATAAAAGATGAAAGAAGTGATGATGGTTTGAACCATAGACATCACAAGTTATCGGCTACAGATATCAACTGCAAATCTCCAATGCCTCTGGCTACTAAAGAGGTGGAATTGCTACAGGCGATCGCCCACGAAGTCCGCACTCCTTTGGCCACTATCCGCACGCTGACTCGGCTGCTGCTGAAACGTCCCAAACTCGATCCGGTGGTGGTCAAGCGTTTGGAAATGATTGATGCTGAGTGTACCGCTCAGATCGATCGCTTCGGTTTAATTTTCCGCGCCGTGGAATTGGAAATGTCGCAAGCTAAAAATTCTGGCGTGCAGCTAACGGCAATGTCCCTCGGTGAAGTGCTACAAAATAGTATTCCCCGCTGGCAAAAACAGGCGAGTGTGCGAAACCACACTTTGGAAGTTATTGTGCCGAAAAAGTTGCCTGCGGTAGTCAGCGATCCGACGATGCTGGATCAGGTTTTAACTAATTTGATTGAGAATTTTACTCGAACTTTGCCTTCGGGGAGTCGCATTCAGGTAGAGGTGACATTGGCGGGCGATCAGTTAAAGTTGCAGTTGGAATCGGAACACTTACCTGAAGGTAATGTCGCATCGACTTTTGCAGAAGCGGCGAATGCTCCTTTGCGATCGATCGGGCCTTTGTTGATGGTGCAGCCGGAGACGGGAAGTTTGAGTTTAAATTTGAGCGTGACTAAGAATTTATTTCGGGCTGCTGGCGGGAAGTTGGTAATTCGCCAGCGGCCCCAAAAGGGTGAGGTGATGACGGTATTTTTGCCGCTGCAATAGTCAGTTGTCATATCATTTCCGGTTACACCGGAATGATGTTGACGGTTGACGGTTGACAGTTAACAGTCAACAGTGAACAGTGAAGGGGAATTTACTATTCCGATGCTAACGGATTTGATATCAGTTGTTGGTTGTCAGTTGTCGGTTGTCCTATCAATTCCGGTTTCATCGGAATGATTTAACCGCAGAGGACGCAGAGAACGCAGAGTCAGAGAAGAGAGAGATTAATAATATCGATCAACAACGGACAACGGACAACGGACAACGGACAACTAACCTTCAATCAATTAAAATCTCAATGACAAACTCGGTTCCTTCTCCCGGTGTTGAAAAACAACTCAGTTTGCCGCCGTGTTTTTCTTCTACAATTTGACGCGCGATCGCCAGTCCTAACCCAGTTCCTTTGCCCACGTCTTTAGTGGTAAATAGATGGTCGAAGATATGATTTTTCACCTCTTCTGACATTCCTTTTCCGTTATCGGCGATGGAAATTTTTACCTTTTCACTTTCTACTTTTGTCTGAATAGTGATGTGATTGGGATGGGCTTGAATTTCGGCAAAAGTCCGTCCTTGATTCGATTCTTCTAAGGCATCGATCGCATTTGCTAACAAATTCATAAATACCTGGTTTAATTGTCCCAAATAACATTTTACTTTGGGAATATTGCCGTACTCTTTAATGATTTCAATTTCTGGATGCTTGTCGTTCGCTTTCAGGCGATGGCGTAAAATCATCAAAGTGCTGTTGAGGCCTTCGTGGATATTGGCCTCAACTTTATGTGCCGTATCCGCGCGAGAGAAAGTGCGGAGGGAGGTGCTGATGTTTTTGATGCGCTCGCACCCTATTTTCATGGAACTCAACATTTTGGGTAAATCTTCTACTAGATAATCTAAATCTATTTCCTCTGCTTTCTCAATCAATTCTGCTTCGGATGGAGGAAACTTTTCTTGATAGAGGCGCAAATAATCAATTAAGTCTTGAACTCCAGCATGAGCTTCATTAATGTTCCCGGCAATGAAACCAACGGGGTTGTTGATTTCATGGGCAACCCCTGCCACTAGATTACCTAATGCTGACATCTTTTCACTTTGGATCATTTGCATCTGAGCTTGCTGAAGTTCATTCAAAGTCTGCTGCACTTGGTGATAGAGGCGGGCATTCTCCAGAGCGATCGCCGCTTGACTAGAGAGAAAATTCAGCACTAGGAGGCGATCGCGACTAAACACCCCACTTGTGATCCGATTTTCTAGATACAAAATGCCGACCAAGTTCCCCTGATTTAGAATTGGTAAACCCAGCAAACTCTCTGGTTGGTGGTGCTCTAAATAATCGTCAATCACAGGCAGATCAGTTTTGAGGTGATCGATGGCAACTGCTGCTAGGGTGTTTTTGACATACTGGATTAATTTAACGGGAACGGTGGGATTGTTCTCTAGGGGTTCCCTTTGCAGGCTAATGTTTTCCCAGGTAGCTATCGCCCGCACTTGCCATTGTTGATCTTGGCACAGCATCAGTACACAGCGATCGGCTCCAGAGTTTTGTAGCATGGTTTGGGTCACAATTTGCAGCAACTCATCCAGGTCGATCGTGCTGGAAATCATTTGGGAGATTTGCAGCAGAGTCGAAAAATCTAGAGCCTGGTTAATGGAGGTGCTTGAGGTAGTGTGATGGGTGATCGAAGGAATTGAGTAGGTGGGATTGGTGAGGGTGGATAGGGTTTCTAAAATAGTGAAGGGTTGGACGCACTGTTGTAAGATGGGACGCAGCAGATCGGGATAACGTTTTTCTAGGTCATCGGTTTTGGCTTTTGCTCCCCAGCGGGCGTAACAATAGTAGGCTTCCTGCATATAGCCTGCGGCAACTTTTTCTTTGCCCCAATTGAGGTATAATTTAGCTGCGAGTTCGTTTGCTAAGGCTTCTTCGTTGAGGAATTCGTTTTCTTTAGCGAGTTGAATGGCGCGATCGTACAACTCAGCAGCCGGCCATTTTTCTTCAGCAACACGAGCCATCTCCGCCTCTAAAAGCAGAAATTTGGACAGACAGTTTTCAGGACAGTTGTGTGCCAAAATTTGAAGTTGTTGCCGATTATTCTGAAGAATTTCTTGATAATCTTTTGGTTGTTTTTCCGGTGCTTCCCCATAAAGTTGCAATACAGTCAAAGACTGATAAAAACAATGCAGAACCGGTTGAAATTGTCCATAGAGTGCATTAGAAAAGTCGGCCGCCGCTACTAACATTTCATAAGCTTTAGCATACTCACCATAGGTAAAAAACAAAAATGCTTTAGCGAAATAGTAAGTGCTACTGCCATAGCCATAGCCAATTTCATTGAATGTTGCTAGCGCCGACTCTTCATCAAATGTTTCAGAGCTAAGGCTATACTTCCCTATCGTTAGCCCTTGCAAGTTCTCTAGGAGCTTGCACTGAAGAATTAGGGCAAAGGCTGTCGTAATCTCAGTCCGTTCCGCAAAGCTGATGTACTTTTCATGTCGAGCCAGCAAACTGTGAATATCGCTTGAGACGATCGCCTGCTGCCAGAAACTGAACAGAGCACTGTGATGACACCAAGAAAAATCCCCTACCTCCATTGCCCCCTGATAAGCAGCTTGTTGCAGAACAAGATTAGAACTGACGTGCTTGCGCCAATGGTTGATAAAGTTGCCGAAGGACATATAAATTTTGCCATTCAGGGTGGTGTTATTAAATTTTTCATTCACCTTCAACCCTAAAAGTCCAAACTCATAGCCCAATTCATAGTCTTGAAAGCGTTGGCAGAGAATTGTGCCATACCAAACATAAACAAAACCCGCCACATTTGTATTCCCGTATTGCAAACAGAGATTGGTCATGTGTAAAACAACCAACACTAACAACTCCTGATTAGTTAGGTAAGTGGGCGGTACCATGTTCATTAGCAGTTTGATCTGCATCTGGCGTTCTTCATCGACAATGAGTGGTGCGTCGATTAGTCCTGCAACTTGGCGCTGATTTAAGGTTTTTTTAACTTCCAGAGCCATCTCTTCTAACTCTGCTTCGTTTGGCATAATCGCCAGTTCTAAGCCTAACAGTGTCAGCCCTTCAATTCCTACCTGAATCGCCTTTTGATACAGGGCATTATTTTGATAATGAGTTAGCTGAATCGCAATAATTTTGGCTCGCTCAAGACTTGAGCTGGCATAACTAAATGCGATTCGTATCAAGTTTTCAGCTTCCTCAAAATGACCTGCTAAAAATTCAGCCTCAAGGCTTTCTAAATACATCGTAAATGTTAATTTATAAGCCGACTCCCATTTATTAGCTGGTAGAAAAGTTAAACCGAAAGCGAGATATTTAGTCGCCGATTCATAAGCAGTTGAGAGTTTAGCTCTCTGCCCTGCAAAGAGGCTAATCTTAGCAAGCTTGGTTCGTTCTTCTTGCTGCGTTATTAGCTCCGAGCCAATGATAAAGTGATTAATAATATCGAACACCTCTTCTCCTCTTTCAACCTCGGAGAAATTCGGAAGAAGTAACTGTCCAATTTTGAGATGGGTTGCTTGCTTTTGGTGAGCGGGAATTAATGAATAAGCAGCTTGCTGAACCCGATCGTGGAGAAATTTGTAGTGAGGTAATTGAGCGGCGGTATTTGGCACGTTGGGGGTGCTTTTCCCCTCTTCTTTCCCTATATAAAACTTGTAAATTTCACTGGTTGGTAAGATGAATCCTTCTTGCAAGGATTTCCATAAATCGGCAGCAGTTTCTTCCGGCGACTTCTCGCTGACTACCGCCAATGTATTCAAATCAAACTGCGCTCCAATGCACGCAGCCAACTTCAGCACATCCTGAGTTTTTGGCGGCAATTTCTGCAATTGCACCGCCATAAACTCCACTACATCATCGGTGATAGTTAGGGCTTTGACTTTGGCGATATCGCACTGCCACCCCCCTGTTACCCCCCTGTGTCCTCCCCTGATAACGGGGGATGTTACCCCCCTCTCTCCCCCCTCCGTAAGGGGGCATGAAAGGGGGGTGGGATCAAACGCAATCAGCCCATCTTCCTGTAGCGCCCTGAGAAATTGCGTGGCAAAAAATGGATTGCCTTTGGTTTTTTGATAAACTAACTCGGTTAATGGCTGAGCAAGAGGGATCTCGCACGAGAGCGTATCTGCTATCAAATCGTTAATATCCGTTTGACTCAGAGGTTCCAAGGTAATAGTATTTACCGTTACTTGGGATTTTTCCATCTCTGCTACTGCCAACATAAATGGATGAGCCGGAGATACTTCGTTATCTCGATATGCCCCAATTACCAGCAAATTCTGACTATCTTTTTCACTCATCAACACTTGCAAAAGCTTCAGAGATGCTGAATCTGACCATTGCAAATCATCCAAAAAAATCACTAAGGGATGTTCTTTTGTAGCAAAAACCGAGATAAATTTTTGAAATAGTAAATTGAAACGGTTTTCGGCGGCACTTCCCGAAAGTTCCGAGACAGGCTGTTGTTTGCCAATAATTCGCTCCAATTCAGGAATTACTTCTACAATAACTTGACCGTTTTCGCCAATAGCCTTGATAATTTTCCTTTGCCATCGTTCTAGCTGAGCGTCGCTTTCTGAGAGTAATTGATCCATTAAATCTCGGAAGGCTTGCACAAAAGCACTAAATGGAATGTTGCGTTGAAATTGGTCGTATTTGCCTTTGATAAAATAACCGCGTTGTCGAACTATGGGTTTGTGAATTTCATTGACTACAGCGGTTTTCCCAATGCCGGAAAATCCGGCAACTAGCATCATTTCGCTGCGGGATAAGTTCGAGTCCGCCCAGCCGCCCTTAGTAAGGCGTGAGTCTTCTTTTCCCTGGTTTCTCTCGTTCCCAGGCTCTTGTGGGGAACGAGATTTAGAGGGGTTTGCTACTCGAGCGAATGCTGCTAATAATGCAGCGACTTCGGTTGCTCTGCCGTAGAGTTTTTCGGGTATGATAAAGCGATCGCAAAAATCTCGTCGCCCAATCGCAAAACTCTCAATTTTACCTGTATCATTGAGTTGTTGCAAACAATTTTTTAAATCTGCTTTCAGCCCTAATGCACTCTGATAGCGACATTCGGCATTCTTGGCAATCAATTTGCTGACAATTTCCGAGAGGACAATGGGTATTTCGGGATTAATTTCACGTACAGATGGTGGGTGCTGGGCAATATGGCAGTGGATCAATTCCATCGGATCGCTGGATTGAAATGGCAATTTTCCTGTCAGCAATTCGTAAAAAGTTATACCTAATGAATAAAAATCTGTGCGGTAGTCAAGGCCGCGATTCATTCTTCCTGTTTGTTCGGGAGATAAGTAGCTGAGTGTTCCTTCGATCACGTTGGGACTCATCAGCATTTGAGTTTCTCGCGGCAGCAAAGATGCAATACTAAAGTCAATGAGTTTGACTTGTTTAGTCTCAGGATTAATCAGAATGTTGGCTGGTTTAATGTCTTTGTGAATGATGCGGTGGCGGTAAAGTATATCTAATGTATTGCTTAGGTCGATCGCAATTTGGAAAAAATCAACAAGAGATGGCACGGCTTTTCCTTTCCCCGTCCATTCCTTCAGAGAAATTCCCCCGAAGTCTTCCACAATCAGCGCATAGCCGTTCCGGTAGGGTTCCAAGCTGTAGGTTTGGATGATTCCGGGCAAATTTAGGTTTTTGGCGATCGTGTATTGATTGCGAAAATGCAAGAGTTCGCTGAAGCTGGGATACTCGTTCCGCAAGACTTTGATGGCGACCGGTTTTTGGTCCGAGAGGCGAATTCCGCGATAAACTAGGGTGCGAGTGCCTGAGTAAATTCGAGCGAGAATTTGATAGCCAGTTAATTCTATCATAGCAATAATTATTTTTTAGATAAATATTTGATTTACTCTTACAATCTAGTGCAAATCAGATTCTTCCTTGGTATTAATACTTAAAAATATAACAAATTTCGCAGCGCGCGAACAGCTAACCGTTAACGGTTAACCGGATTCGGTTAACCGTTAACAGTTAACCGAAGTCAGTTAACCGAATTCATTCTGGCTTTCAAGGCATCTCGCGCTTGTTCTCGATCGTCAAAATGGACTTTTTCGGTGCCCAAAATTTGATAATCTTCGTGTCCCTTTCCTGCAATCAGCACGCCATCTCCGGGTTTAGCGTCCATAATAGCAGTGCGAATTGCAGCGGCGCGATCGCACAAAACGATCGGCTTTACTGCGGCGGGAATTCCTGCTAAAACATCCTCCAAAATGCGATCGGGATTTTCAGTGCGCGGATTGTCGGAAGTAACAACAGTTAAATCGGCTAATTCTGCCACAATTTTACCCATGATCGGCCGCTTAGTGCGATCGCGATCGCCACCGCAGCCAAACACGCAAATCATCTGACCGGGAATAAACGGCCGCGACGCCTTCAACAAGTTCTCCAAACTGTCTGGAGTGTGCGCGTAATCCACAATAACGCTAATATCTTGGTCGGGACTAATTTGCACCCGTTCCATCCGTCCCGGAACTCCCGAAAACTGAGATAATTTCTCCACAATTGCGGACAAATCTAAACCCAATTCTAAAGCAGCACCAACAGCAGCCAACATATTTGATAAATTGAACTGACCGACTAAAGGCAAAACAAAAGCCGTTTCGCCCTTCGGAGTGTGCAGCATTCCCTTAACTCCATTGGGCTGATACTCCAAATCAAAAGCATACAAATCTGCCGTTTTCAGAACAGTGCTATAACTCCAAAGTCGATCGGACTTTAAACTTTCAACTATCCGCTGTCCGTAGGGATCGTCAATATTAATGATAGCGCGATTTTTGAGGTAATCGGAACCAAATAAAAGCGATTTAGCCTCAAAATAATCCTCCATATCGCGGTGATAATCGAGATGGTCTTGAGTCAAATTTGTAAAGACAGCAACTTCAAAATTACACCCTAAAACTCGCTGCTGTGCTAAAGCGTGGGAACTGACTTCCATCACCCCGTGTTTGCATCCGGCTGCTACAGCTTCTGCTAATTGCTTTTGCAGGTCAACCGCAAAAGGTGTGGTGTAAAGTGCAGTTTGTTGAAAGCCCGGCCAGCGAGTGTAAAGCGTGCCGAAAATCGCCGTCGGCAACTGCATTTCATTAAGCAAAAATTCGATTAAATGAGTTGTTGTAGTTTTGCCGTTAGTCCCGGTAACGCCGACAAGTTTTAATTTGCTAGCTGGATTGCCGTAAAAAGCAGTTGCTATTTGACCGCAAACTTGGGCCATATCGGCTGCTGCGATGACGCAGGGAACCTCTTCTAGCCCCCCCTTAGCAAGGGGGGGTTGGGGGGGTGTCTTCTCGGCTGCTTGGGTGGAAATTATGGCGGCAAGTGCACCAGATTCGATCGCACTTTGCCAAAAATCTCCCCCATCAACCCGAGTTCCCGGCATTCCCAAAAACAAATCGCCCGCCTGACAAGCGTGGGAATTAGTGGATAAACCCTTGACTTCGGCATCGAGGGCGGGATGTTTGGCATCAAAGGAAATGCTGGGAACTGCTGCTAATAATTCTCTCAATTTCATCTGAAAAACTCCTCACTTGGATGTCTTGAATATGACTGGCGGAACCGATTTTTGAGCCACTCTCTACAGGTTTTTGCTGTGGGCGGTGCAAAGCCTAATTTTTTTTGGTGCGCGATGTAAAATCTATCTGCCTAGAGTAAGCTGCACACCGAGTACCCCGATGTCAGGATTAAAACCTGAGTTTTTGGGTAAATCTCACATTTTGCACCATTCAATTACTTGTTTAGGAACAGGCAAGATGCCTGTTCCACAAGAAAACTCATTGTTTGTGGAACGGGCATCTTGCCCGTTCTTGACAAGGGTGCAACATCTGAGTAAATCGTATTATTGTGACGGATCGATTTGCAAATATTTCTGTAACATTTGCTCCAATTGGGCGACACTACAGCGGGGAGAAGGACGGGGTAACAGTTCTTCAGGGGAGAATCCAGCCTCGCTAGCAGAATTTGTTGGCTGGGGCTGCACTTTAAACAAAACAGGAACTTCGTACTGATAAGCTTGAAACCAGTCATCGCGTTCGGTAATATCTCTGACTTCGAGTTGAAAGTTCAGGCTTTCAATCTGTTCCAGTTTTTCTTGCAACCCTTCGCACAAGTGGCATCCGGGTTTGGTGTACAAAATCAATCGCATCATAACAGTAAGATTAAACTCGATCTTAAATTCTGAAATGTCCGATCGGCAGTTGGCGAACTCAACGCGAGTAAGACACAACTCAGGGCTTTATTGGTCGCAATGCGCGATCGAAGTTATCTTAGCATTGGCAGCGAACAGATTACCGCGTTTGACAATCAAAACACTACACCCCATCCCTCTCTTTCTTCTCTTCCTCTGTGCCCTCTGCGCCTCTGCGGTTAAAAAATAAATCTAGTTCACAAATGAAAGAGTTAAATTTATTCACACCACCTAATTGTCAAATTATACTTGACTAATAAATCAATCTTTAGTATAGTATATAAATAGCCCTACATAAAGGAGGCAGTATGGACTGCACCGAATACGCAGAAGCCAAGCGAAAAGCAGCTAAAAAAATTAGCGCCGACATTCGAGAACGCTGGAACAATCGCATCGTCACGCGAGGATTGCACTTGATGGGAGAAGCGGGGGCCGTGCAGTATTTGGCTGATTACGGGCGCGGCATCGGTACGGCAAAAGTTATTGGTTTTGCACTGTGCGCGGAGTCGGAAGGATACCCGGAAATGGCGATCGGCTTTTGGAAAAGAGCGTTTGAATTGGAAACCGGAGAAAAGCCGATCGCCCTGAATCCTCCAAACAAATCTAGCACCAATCTTGCTGCTGCCAAATCAGCTACCGCTGCCAACATAGAGACTGTTAATAACCCCGTAGTTCCCGAATTGCCGCCGCATTTGCAGCCGGGAAGGATTGTGACAATGCAGCCGGTTGACGCGCCGAGTGAGCGTTCTTATTACATCGAAAATCCCGATTATTGGGGACAGCCCAAGCGCGACGGCAATCGAGTAGTGGTCATTGCCACGCCAGATAAAGTATACTACCAATCGCGATCGACTAACCTGCGGCAACAGGCATCGATTGAGATCGATCGCACATTAATCGACACAGCGGCTAAAATTGGCACCTTTGTTTTAGACGGCGAACTGTATTACAAAAGCTGTACCGGCAGCGAACACCGCACCGGGGCGCAAGCTGCTACAGTTAATATTGAAAGCGGTTTTCCGACTACTCAGCCCAACACAATTTATGCTATTTTTAAAAGTTTGTTTTTCAAAGGCAATGATTTAACTACCGTGGCAGAATCCGAACGGATTGCAGCGGGTGTTGAAGTTGGCGAAATGCTGGCGAATTTATCCCCAGCCTTTGAAGTTGTACCGACATTTCGCACCACCCCCGAAAAACTCGTCCTGGCAAATCAGCAGGAATCTGAAAATAAAGAAGGCGAAGTTTGGGTGTTGCACAACTGTCACTATGTCGGCGGAAAAGATGTGAAAAAATATCCGATGGTGAGAACTAAATACTGTCAAGAACACGATTTGTTTATTGTGGGTTTGACGGCGACAAAAGTAGCGGGGAGGCCGTTTAGCGCCGTCAAAGTAGCGCAAGAAATTGATGGCAAATTAGTGCCAGTAGGAACAGTGGGAACCGGGTTTAGCGGGGAGGAAATGCAGGAAATTGCCCGACTCTACGAGGCTAACCCCAAAAATGTCAAAATTAAAGTGCGATCGCAGGGTTTGACGGAAAGTGGCAAATTATGGCACGCACGATTTCTGGAGTTTTGTTAAATTTGTAGGGAAACGGCACTGCCGTTTCCTTCCCAAAATATGTGAGTTCCAACACATAGGATCAGATAAAATCAGCGGAGTAAAAATCAATGGTTATCAGCAAAAATAATTTCTACATCTCCCCAGAAGATTACCTAGAAGGCGAGCGAGTAAGCCCGATCAAACACGAATACAGACGCGGACAGGTTTATGCAATGACAGGGGCAAAAAAACCTCATATTGTTATTTCAGTAAATTTAGCAAGTTTGCTTAACAATCATCTCCGCGAGAGTTCCTGCTTAGTTCTTTCATCAGATATAAAAGTCCGACTGGAAGAGGCAAATTGCTATTACTATCCTGATGTAGCGGTGACTTGCGACGAAAGGGATACCTCAACTACGGAAGATTTCATTTTATATCCATCTTTAGTAGTTGAGGTATTGTCGCCCTCAACAGCAGCTTTCGACAGAGGCGATAAATTTGCCGATTACCAAACTTCTCCGAGTTTGCAAGAATACGTACTCATCACTCAATCTGAGATTAAAATTGAGTGTTTTCGGCTTAATGCTGAGGGAAATTGGGTTTCTCAGATTTACCGACAAGGAGATGAGTTAGAGTTAATGAGTATAGATTTTCGCTGCCAGATCGCACAAGTTTATCAAAAAGTACCCGGCATGGTATTGTGATGTATGAAACAATATTTTTAGTAGTAATCTCCTCTCGTCTGTACTTGGACAAAAACCTTAAACCTAGTTCTTAGTAAAGACTTTAGTTTTTCTGCCGAAGCTAAAGGAGGGCTGAAGTCATCACTACTAACCCAAAAGATAATTTACTAGGCAGACAGGCAACCAATTGAAGCAAAAGGATAAGAAATAAGTTCGCCATGTCGTACTCCTACTCGATGCAGGGTTTATCAGTAAGCCCTATTGACCTGACTGGGTTGTAGCCCAACATTCGGTAATAGAACCCCTGCTGGGTAAGGAGTTCGCCGTGGGTGCCAGACTCCTTAATCTCGCCCTCCTGCATCACAAAAATCCGATCGCAGTCTACGGCAGTTTCGAGTCGGTGCGTGACCAAGATGATGGTTCTGTTGCGACGTAGACGTTGCAAAGTCTCTAATACCCACTGCTCGTGCTTCAAGTCCAGCGCATTCGTGGGTTCGTCGAGGATGAGTATGGGAGCCTTAGTGACGAGTGCCCGCGCGATAGCTAGGCGCTGTCGCTGTCCCCCCGATAGGTTTTGACCGCCCTCAGCGATCGAGGTATCATACTGATCCGGCAAGGTTTCGATGAACTCGGCTGCCCCAGATTCAACCGCCGCCTCTCGAATATCCGAGAGCAGAGCATCCGGGCGACCGTAAGCAATATTTTCTGCGATCGTTCCGGGAAAGAGTGGGCTGCCTTGCGAGACGAGCGCCATGTGTTTGCGGACATCGGTAAGTTTAAGGGTGCGGAGGTCAAAGCCGTCGAGAAGGACGCTGCCCGATGTCGGGTCATAGAAGCGAGGCAAAAGATTGAGCAGCGTACTCTTTCCCGTCCCGCTAGCGCCCAAAAACGCCACCATCTGACCGGGCTCGATACTAGCGCTGATATTCCGTAAAACGGGTTGCCCAGCGTTGTACTCAAAGCTCACGTCGGCAAATGCTAGTGTGCGGGGATAGACGGTAAGCGATCGCGCCTCAGGCGCGTCTTGTATGGCGGGAGGCTCGTCAAGAACCGTAAAGACGCGATCGCATGAAGCTACAAACGTCTGGATCTTGGTCGTGAACCCCAACACCCAACCTATCGGGTCCCAGAACTGCCCCAGGTACGCCATGAATACGAGCAGATCGCCAATGGTCACGCCGCCCTGTACCGGACGCAAGAACTGGTCGCGATAAACTAGGTATCCGCCGTAGCCTAAGATTACCCCGCTTCCCAGGGCGAAGACTACCTGAACCGCTAGCGGATAGAGATTTTCTTGCCAATTGAGCCGCATGGAGGCCTTGACGCTGCGTTCGACCGCCTGCCCGAAGCGTCGCGACTCCGTTGCTTCTCGACCGAATGACTGGATTAGCCCGATCAATTCTATAGCTTGCTGCATGGTTGAGGTCATCACCGCATCGGTCTGCTTCGACTCCAGGGCTCGACTCCTAATCCTTCCCTCGAAGTACCAATTCGCCAGTATTAGAAGCGGAGTGAACGAAAGCGCAAACACGGTGAGAAGGACGTGGCGCGACAACATGATCCAGATCATCGCCGTCAGCGTCACCGATGCGGCCGTGGAGCCGATGAGCGTATCGATTACCCCCCAGGGGCCGAGACTGTCGTAGCTCAACCGATAGATTGCGTCACCCTGCGATCGCTCGCCGTGCCAACCGAGACTGTGCGCCTGCATTTTGTCGTAGAGTTCGGTACGAACGCGCAAGGTTCCGTTGTACTGGATGCGGTAGTTCAACATCCTACGGAGCATGAAGACGGTATCGCTCAGGATTCTAATAATCATCGCGACGAACGCCATTCCGAAAATTCGGTTCAGCGTCCTTTCACCGAACGGGGCAAGAAACAGTGTATGAATCCAGTTGGATTTCGGAGTTGGTGACAAAACCGTATCGACTAGAATCGCGATCGGCCAGGCGTTGAGAAGGTTGAAAAGCACCGATGCCCCGATTAAAAGCAAGAGTGTGACTATCAGCCATAAATCTTGGCGGAAGTAGAAAATAGAGCGCAGGACGATCCGCACCAACCAATGTTGGTTAATTAACGGCAGCACCATTTTTGGTGAATTCTTCTGGCTCTTCAAACGTGCTTTGAATGGAAAAATCATGGCTGTGCTGGATGCCTCTAAGTAAGACAATGCACCAATTAGGAAGTTTCACCTCAGTCAGAGAAGCCAGAAATTAACTTTGGGTTTTCACCCCTGTTGTCAAGCAGGGCAGATGGAATGTGAGATTATTCGACTGGTGCAAGATGTAAGGTAGAGTTTCGTTGTTTAAGGGTAGCTAAATAGAAAGCGAGCTCGCGTATGCTTCCTGGTGTGATGCGTAAGCGTTGCTTTCCCGAAAGCAGTCACCAAGTTGAAATAGTCTCAACTTTTAGTGCGGAACTTTCCTCAATTGGTCGATCGCATCCAAGCAAAAACCCCATCAGTCGGGCAATAGGGCTAACGCCCTCGCCCAATAGATAACTACAATATTAGGGAAACCTTCAGTAAATCCAAAGCTCTCTGCGTTGCAAAGGAGCCGGCATCGTCAGTTGGTCGAAACTAACTGAAACCAGACGCAATTTAGGCTAGACTCGATTTTTAGCGATTGTCGATAAATTTGTTATTAACGCCCCAAAACTTGGAACTGGAAAACCCTCAAAAGTAAATTTTGTTGAAGCTTTCCGTTTTGCTGGAGTGGATGGCTTAACCAGAACAACCATCGGCCCCGAATCAGAAGCATTCAACTGCTCCTCATTCTCGAACAACGACCACGGACGGTAATCGTTGACACATATTCCCTTCTAAGTAATAAGCTAACACAGATAAAAACAGGTGTGCAAGCACCACCATTCGTTGTATCGCTCGCAACAACACCCACAGCATCACTAATAGGGGAAACACCACCCACACAACCAACACAGGAAACTGCATTGCCAACTGCAACGCCACCTGGGCCGGAAGCATTAGCACCAGAACCAGTTTCCATTCAACTAGACAGATACATTTAACCCGGTAAATCCCGGACGCTCGCCAGGAATAACCGTGTATGGCAAGATAGAGAAAGCAGCAAGCTCTCCTATCAAGGAGGTATCTCTCAAAGCTTTCAACAAAATATTGAAAGCACCGTTTTTGTCTCTGTCCAGAGTGTGTCCGCACTCTGGACATTTAAAGACTTTAGACCCGCCTAATTTAGTATGGACCTGTCCACACTTTGAGCAGGTTTTTGATGTGTACTCTTCTGTTACGTCTACTACAACACCACCGTGCTTAAATGATTAAAATCTTACACCTTTCAGACATTCACATGGGCAGCGGCTTTTCCCACGGCCGGATTAATCCCGAAACAGGTTTAAATACGCGGCTGGAAGACTTCGCGGCGACGCTGAGTAAATGTATGGATAGAGCAATTTCTGAACCCGTAGATTTAGTCATATTCGGCGGCGATGCTTTCCCGGATTCGACGCCTCCACCGTTTGTTAAAGAGGCTTTTGCTCGCCAATTCAGCCGCTTGGTTGACGCGCAAATTCCGACAGTTTTGCTAGTAGGAAATCACGACCAACATTCTCAGGGACAAGGCGGCGCGAGTTTGGGAATTTATCGGACTTTGGGAATACCTAAGTTTATTGTAGGCGATCGCCTGGACACTCACCTCATTCAAACCCGCAGCGGGCCCGTACAGGTGGTAACATTGCCTTGGTTGACTCGATCGACCTTAATGACACGTTCCGAGACTGAAAGCCTGTCTATGGGCGATGTTAACCAATTATTAACCGAAAAACTGACGATCGCAATGGAAGGCGAAATTCGCCGCCTCAACCCCGACATACCAACCGTACTTTTAGCGCACTTAATGGCAGATAAAGCCAGTCTGGGCGCCGAACGTTTTTTAGCAGTTGGCAAAGGTTTTAACATACCCGTTTCCATGCTAACTCGCCCTTGTTTTGATTACGTTGCTCTCGGCCACGTTCACAAACACCAAAATCTCAATGCTTCCAACAATCCGCCCGTAATTTACCCCGGAAGTATCGAACGAGTTGATTTTAGCGAAGAGAAAGAAGATAAAGGTTTTGTGTTAGTTAATTTGGAACGGGGGAAAGCAGAGTGGGAATTTTGCACTTTGCCAGTGCGGGTGTTTCAGACTATTAAAGTGAATGTGGCAGAATCGGAAAACCCGCAAGCCGAGTTAGTTAAAGCTATTGGCAAGAAGGAAATCCAAGATGCGGTTGTGAGATTAATTTACCAATTGCGATCGGAACAATTAGATTTAATCGACAACGGAGAATTGCACGCACTTCTGGGCGAAGCGCATAGCTACACAATTCAACCGGAATTAGTCAGTCAGTTAGCGAGACCCCGGTTGCCAGAATTGAATGCTAATAATAGTATAGAACCCTTAGAAGCTTTGAAAACTTATCTGGCAAGTCGCGAAGATTTGAAAGATGTTGCGGAGAGTATGTTGGAAGCGGCGCAGGGTTTGTTGGGCGGTGCGGAGGAAGTTTTGGTTGAATTTTAGTCAAGAATCGCGCATCTAATTACAAAATGATTTGGCTGTCAAATATTGTAGTGGGGGCATCTTGCCCGCCCTAAATATACTATTTAACTCCCAAAAATCTCACCCACCGCCAACCGAGTTCCATTGGCAAAATCCGCCCCAGACTGCACCTTTTTCCCCGCCAACTGCACCTCCCGCAACAATAACAAACCATCAGCGGTTTGGACGATCGCCCCCAACCCCTTCACAACCTTGACAACTTCCCCATTTGCGCCCGACAACTGGGCTAAAACAGGCCATTCGCGTTCCAAAACTCTCAAATCCGCTGGCATTTGCAGCCAATATTCCGGCCCGACGGGTACAGTAGCTATCACCTTCAGAGAATTGCCGCGAAAAGTCGTCGTGCAATCCGGGAAAAAGCCCCTAACTTGATTGTGAAGGGCGATCGCACTTTTCGACCAATTCAGGACATAATCCGCACTCTTAATCATCGGCGCATAAGTCGCCTCAGCATCATCTTGAACAACAGCTTTAACCTTATCGTCTCTCAATTTTACCAAAGTTTCCACCAACAAATCCGCCCCAACTTCCGCCAACCTATCCGCCAAAGAATCAGCATTATCCAACAGCGAAATACCAGCAAAAGCCTTCAACAGCATCGCCCCAGTATCCATCCCCGCATCCATCAGCATAGTAGTAATTCCTGTTGTCTTTTCCCCGTCAAAAAGACAGCGCTGAATCGGCGCGGCACCGCGATACTTCGGCAAAATTGAACCGTGAACGTTAACGCAAGCCAAACTAGGAATATCCAGAATTTCTTGAGACAGAATTTGGCCGTAAGCCACCACCACAAACACATCCGCCTCCGCTTCCTGCAACTTAGCAAGCGTTTCCGCATCCTTCTTAATTCGGCGCGGCTGCCAAACCGGGAGACTGTGATTTAAAGCCACATCTTTTACAGGTGAAGGCATCAATTGATTCCCTCTTCCCCGACGTTTGTCCGGCTGAGTCACCACACCCACAACCTCAAATTCTGGGTGACTCAGCAAACTGGATAAAGTAGGAACAGCAAAATCGGGAGTGCCAAAAAATACAATTTTCATAAATTTTTACTTATTTCGTACAGTACAATAATAATAACAACAAAACTACGCCATTAATTCATCCACCGCCACCCTAAATCCTGCCAAAACAACCTGAGTTGTCGCCACCTCACCCGGCTTGAACAAAACCACCTGACTTTGAGTAATTACTAACACCCAACTACTCTTAGGAAACAGCAGCCAAACTTCCAAACATCCCGATTCTAAATACTCCTGTGCCTTATTAGCAAAAACATCATCAGCAAAATCGCTAGGCGAAACAATCTCAGCTAGCAGCGGAAAACTCTGGGGCAAAACAGAAAACTCCCCAACTTGCGCCAACAGTTCAGGAGTAATATAAGATACATCGGGTATCCGCCCTTTTTTCATAGTTTGACAAGTAACTTCCACATAAACCTCGCCCCCTTGGCCGCTTGAGATCATGTAACTTCTCCAGTAATAATCTAGCTTTGATTGAATGCGGCGAGTTTTTGCAGTCATTCCTGGTTTCCCCACTACTTCTCCATTTACAAATTCTACAGGATGTTTGACTATAACTTTACCGTCCGCCCACTCCGTCCCGTCAGGAGGATTTTGCATCCATTCTTCCAAAGTTAAATCTAACTGTTCTACACTAGGAATTATCATGGGATTTACAGTTTTTAGTGTTCATCTCAATCTTATCATATCTGTCAGAGCATGGAAAGCCCGTCGAATCTCCTGCTGAAACTCAGCCGCAGCTTATTTGCCGACACCGCCGAACAAGAAAAGTTTATTCATGCCGTCACCAATCCCCACACTTTTAATCCTGCTATCTTGTGGCTGCAACCAAAACCAACAGGAAACCCATTTAATCTCGAAATTCCCGTTTCTTGGCAGCCGGAATTTGTAGCTAGACTAGCCTTAGAATCCCAACCGGGAAAACATTCCTTACATCAAGCCGGACATTACTAAGCTGTCACGCATTTAAATTGCATATTCAGGGCTGGCTCTTAGGCCCACCCCACAAGAATTAGATTGTTTTTTGACATTCTATTTAAATGCACAACAGCTTACTGTCTCGACTTTTCCTCAATCTTCGCCTCCTCCACATTGTTAACAATACCGCAGCCAATCAAACTAATCTTAGATATGTGCGCCGCCCGGACGCAAAAGTGTCTTTGCCTGGAAAACATTAAAGCCAGAATTGCTCTTGTGCAACGAAGTCATAGGCAAACGCATGGGAATGCTGATATCTAATTTAAGACGCTGCCAAATTCAACCATCCGCCGCCGCCAACGCCGATTCAAAAATACTTGCCGAAAAGATGCCACAAACGGCTAATTTAGTAATAGTGGATGCTCCTTGTACTGGTCAATCACTCTTAGCAAAAGGAGACAAAGCACCAGGCTGCTTTCATCATGTCACCATCAACAGCAATGCCAACCGCCAAAAAAGAATTTTAGCCAATTCTGCTAAAATTGTAGCGCCCCAAGGTTATCTTGCATACATGACCTGCACTTATTCCACGGCAGAAAATGAACAAGTCAGCGAATGGCTGTTAAGCAAATTCCCCGAATTTGGGCCAGTCATTGTTCCTCATTTAGAAAAATATCGATCGCACGTGACAGAAATTCCTTGCGATCGGATGTGGCCGCAAGATAGACTAGGAGCAGGAGCTTTCACCGTTTTGTTTCACAACACCTCGGATGGAGAGAGAAATCAGCTACCAGCAGATTTTCGAGATTTAGCTCGTTTTACTCTGTAATTATCCACTTTTATTGAAAATGATTTTATCTCAATTCGCCACAGCAATTTACCGACAGCTACACAATGCGACCGCAGCATTTTTAAATTCTCTGAAATACAGTAGGAACAAGGCACTGCCAAAAGGTGACAAATTAACGTTAAACCGACCGTATCTATTGTTTGTATCGAAGTCTAGATCCCCCCTGACCAAGGGCGGGCACGGGGGCACCGCCCCTACTAAGGGAGGGACAAGAAATATTCTCAAAGTCCCCATTTTCAAGGGGGATTTAGGGGGATATATACTCGACGACAAGCGAGATTTATTATGGGTTTGGGTCTTAATTGGTCACGCATTGGGACTGCCGTGTACCTACTCACTTGAAAACCGCTATCGACTGCAAACCAAACGTGCAGCCTGCATTTTCCTAGCTTTAAGTTTGCTAATATTAAGCGGCTGTCAAAACAGCACAACCCCAGCCTCAAAAAGCGGCGAACCCATCGAACTCACACTGTGGCACGGCATCAATCCTCCGCCAAATCGCGACGTATTTCAAACCCTCACAGACCAATTCAACAAAACGCATCCCAACATCCAGATCAAACCAGTTTACATCGGTCAGCCCGACCAACAACTACCAAAAATACTCACAGCAATAGTTGGAAATGCACCGCCGGATGTGCTGTGGAATGGCCCCTCAATTGCAGGAAAACTAGCAGAACTCGACGCAATTGAACCCTTAGAAAACTGGCTCGACAAATCGCCCCGGAAAGCCGAAATCGACCCGGCCCTCTTCGAGTCAATGGAACTTGGCGGACACACTTGGTCAGTTCCCCTAGGCACAAATAACGTCGCCATATTTTACCGTCCCAGCTTATTTGCAGCAGCAGGAATCAAAGAAGTGCCGCACAATTGGGCCCAATTAAAGCAAGTAGCCCGATCGCTCACGCGAGATACCAACGGAGACGGCCGCACAGACCAACACGGCATAGTGCTCCCCCTAGGCAAAGGAGAATGGACAGTATTTACCTGGCTGCCATTCATGTTCAGCGCAGGCGGCGAACTCAAAGGCGAAATACCTCAAAGTCCTGTACCCCAAATAGATAATCCCGGTTCTCACGCCGCCTTAGAATTGTGGAGCGACTTGTTAAAAGAAGGTTCAGCAATATTGTCAGCACCCGAACGCGGTTACGAACTCGACAATTTCATCGCCGGGAAAGTCGCTATGCAAATCACCGGGCCGTGGACGCTAGCACAGTTGCAGCAAAGTGCGATCGACTACGCAGCAATGCCTTTACCCATCCTCAAACGCCCCGCAGCCGTCGTAGGGGGTGAAAACCTATTTTTAATGAAAACCTCGCCAGAACGAGAGCGAGCAGCCCTAGTATTCTTAGAATACGTTATAGGTGAAGAATTCCAAACAGCATGGGCATTGGGAACAGGTTACTTGCCCATTAACTTAAAATCGAGACAGAGCCAAGCTTATCAAAGCTTTGTGGAAAAAAACCCTATTTTGCGAGTATTTTTAGAACAAATGAACTCAGCCAGAGCGCGACCCATTATATCAGGTTACTCCCGCCTGTCAGAAAACCTCGGTCGCGCCATAGAGGCAACCCTTCTGGGCCGCAACCCCCAAGACGCCCTTAAAGAATCTCAAGAGCGTTTGACACTAACCTTAGATATTGCAACAGCCAAAAAGAAATAGACAATAAAAAATATTTTTTATTGCTGTAAATTATCCGCTTTCACTGTATTCGAGCGAAAGACTTGAAGCCTCGATTAATGGGTTAAAAATCTAGTGAAAATCACTACCACCTGCACTTCTAATCAGAAACCGTGTTTCTTGCCCCAGACTTACCTAAAAGCAGAGATTTTACGTCGCTGTTATTGGTATTTTAGGTATTTTAGGTATTTTAGGTATTATTGAGTACAGTGCAAAATGTTAGGGTGAATTGAGTTACGATCGCCCGACACAAAAAGACAGCCGCTGTCGCTCGGTAATAAATTTTTAACAAAAACCAAAAATTTACAAACCAATTGCTTAGCCATTAGAGATATATTTACAAAAAAGCGATACTCCCGAAATTCATGGGCAGATTTGATCGAACAAAAAAACCGATCCCTCAACGGCACCACAAAAATTTAGCTCACAAGCTTCTCCCAGTACCTACCACTCATGACCTACCATCACCTAATAGAAACATTTTCTCTACCCTGTGCCTGTCCCGTGCCACATCCTGAGACCCCAACCACCGTCCACCTTTTCCCCAAACGACAATGCAGACAAAGTTCCTTAACGCAATCAAAGGACATCCCTGGCGGTACTTCCTCGCAGTAGGCGCGATCGCCCTGGTCTACTATTGGGCGTCGGAATTCGCCATTTCCACCCTCACCCTCAGTTCAGAAATTTACCCGATGTGGCCAGCAGCAGGAATTGCCCAAGTCGCCCTGCTGCTGTTTGGGCGGCAACTGTGGCCGGGAATCGCGATCGGAGGCTTCCTGTTCAGCATGAGCGTACCGTCGGCCAACATCGGCACGGCATTGATCTCGGCAGGCGCCAGAACCCTGCAAGCGTGGACGGGAACTTATCTACTCCAGGGCATTAACTTTAGCGCTAGGCTCGATCGGCTCAAAGACGTTTTAGGAATAGTCGGACTAGCAGCCTTGAGCTCTACCCTAATCAACTCCACCATCGGCAGCATCGTCGTCTGCCTGACCGGTTTATCTAGCTGGAGCGATTTTGGCACGATTTGGGGGACTTGGTGGGTGGGAGACGCTATGGGAATTTTGCTCGTCGCCCCGCTACTACTGACGTGGCAACAATTGCCCAAAGTCCCCACCCATCGCCAACAGATAGCTGAACGAGCGATTTGGCTGCTGCTGCTACTAGCAGTCGGCTGGCTCGTCTTTTGCTCCCGCACCCGCGCCGCCTACGCCCGCTATCCCCTCGAATACTTACCATTTCCCCTAGTAGTTTGGGCTGCCTTTCGATTCGGTCAGCGCTACACCGCCCTCTCCAACTTCATCCTCTGTGGCTTCGCCATCTGGGGTATAGCCCGAGGCAGCGGCCCCTTCCTGAAACACGCCAGCAGTATCCCGCAAGCGCTGTTATCCCTGCAAGCCTTCATCGCCGTCATCGCCGTCACCGGCTTAGTCTTAGCTGCCACCGTCGCCGAACGCCACCAAGCAGAAGCCTCCCTGCGCGCCAGCGAAGCCAGCCTCGCTAACGCCCAACGCATCGCCCAGCTAGGCAACTGGGACTTAGACCGCAACGCCCAGCAATTGCGGTGGTCAGAGGAAATTTACCGCATCCTGGGACAGCAACCAGGAACTTTTGAACCCAGCCTGGAAGCCTTCTTGGAATACGTGCACCCTGAAGACAGAGAATTAGTCAAAACCTCGATCGAAGCCGCTTTATTTCAGCAACAGCCTTACAGCATCGACTACAGGCTCATACTCCCCGACGGTAGCAACCGCACAGTCTACGAACAAGCCGCCGTCACCTCCCTCTACATCACCAGCACCGTCCAAGACATCACAGACAGAAAGCAAGCCGAAGCCGCCCTGCGTTCTTCAGAAGAAAGATTTTCCAAGGCCTTTCACGCCTCCCCAGTCGGGATCAGCATCTGCACCCTCACAGATGGATGCTTCCTCGATGCCAACGAAAGCTTTTTGCGCTCATTAGGTTGGCTGCGGCACGAATTTCTCGGCCGCACTCCCAGCGACTTAGGAATGTTTGTCAATTCAGAAGACGGGGGGCGACTCGCCCAGATTTTGCAATCACAAAATTCGATCAGCAACCAAGAAATCAAAATTCGCACCAAAGCCGGCGAAGTGCGCGACTGGCTGCTGTCAGTGGAACTCATCCACCTCGGCAGCACTCAGTGCGTTTTAATCATGACTACCGACATCACCGAACGCTTGCGTTCCGAAGAATTCCGCCGGGCCGCATTAGCCGCCGAAGCTGCAAATAGATCCAAAAGCATTTTTCTCGCCAACATGAGTCACGAACTCAGAACCCCCCTCAACGCCATCATCGGCTACAGCGAGATCCTGCAAGAAGACGCCCGAGACCTTGGTGCCGAAGAGTTCATAGACGACCTCCAGAGAATTAACACGGCCGGCAAGCACCTACTAGACCTGATTAAAGATATTCTCGACTTGACCAAAATTGAAGCAGGCCGCATAGACTTCCACCTCGAAACCTTCACCATTTCAACTCTGGTTGAGGAAGTAGTTGCCACGATCGCGCCGATGGCAGACAAAAATAGCAATATTGTAGAAATACAATGCCCCGATGATATTGGATCGATGCAGACCGACTTGACTAAACTCCGGCAGTCTCTGCTCAACATCCTCAGCAATGCCGCGAAATTTACTTGCTCCGGCGCGATTACCTTCGCCGTTACCCGATCCGTCGAAACCCCCGCCGACTCTGCAAAGAAAGGCAAAAAACTTGGAGCGTATAGAGGAGGTGGCAAAGCTGAAAATAGCTTGTCTCTCTTATCTTCCGCTCAAGATTGGATCATTTTTACGGTCAAAGATACCGGCATTGGCATGAGTCCCGAACAGTTAGCCAAAATCTTTGAGCCTTTCACCCAAGCCGATTCCTCAACTACTAAGAAGTACGGCGGCACTGGTTTGGGGCTGACGATTACTAAGAAATTCTGCGAAATGATGGGCGGAGACATTACCGCATTCAGCGAGGTGGACAAAGGTTCTACCTTTACCATTCGGCTGCCAGCTATTTTCACCGACCTTTCGATCTCAACCGAAAAGTCTGACCAATAATATTTTTTTACAGTTATTTTCTATGCCTGTAAATTTTATTGGCCTCCGCACTTGGCTGATTATTTCGCTAACAGATAGGGAGATTTTCCCCAGAATTTATCACATTATAAAGTAAGTTTTTTACGAGGTTTTTCTAATATAGAGTAATCTTAAATGAGTCGTATTTTTTTTACCCCACCCCAACCCTCCCCGAACCCGCTCGATCGGGAGTAATAAATTCACAAATGATGTAGGATTGCTATAGAGGTAGAAGATTAGGGCGGGTTAGATAACCCTAATTAATTTATGAGTAAATACGAAAAGTCCTGAAATCGTTTCGGCTGGCATGGGAATAATAATTTTTCCTGTCCAGTACCCGCGTCCGCGATCGTTTTTTGGGTCCCACCTAGTTTTTGAGGGTAAGTTCACTTGATTAATAGGTGGTAAAAGTATAGTCATTTATAGGCATGGGAGGCTTCAAGTCCCTCCCCCTTCACTTTTACTTTGAGCGGATTGACCCGCATTGGCCCAACTACGCAGCTCCCTATCAAGAAAGCTGAAGGCATTTGGGATTGCTTTTCTGAGGATGTTGTACGAAGCGTTGATATCAGAATTAATTAACTGACCAGTCGATGTTTTGTACAAACCTCGCTTGATCCGCTTACCAGTAAACATCGGCTCTTTTTCTGTTTTCCCGTAGACAGGGATTGGGTCTAGACCCACGAAGTTGGCCCGCGATGTGTAGGATTCTTCCTGCACAATTACTTTAATTCCCACCAAGCGAGCTTTGTATTCTAACATCTCAATTAATCGAGAGTGAGGAATACTGACAAAATTTTGGTTGGTTTGTTTACCTAGATTGATATCGGTTTTCCACTGTGCATTTTTGCCGATTACCAGCGTTCCAATTTGGTTCACTACCAAATGGTCAACAATCACGCGACTAGCATGATGCAAGTAATTATCAACTTTTTGATGGCGACAACGAGTTAAGCGCGCTCATCCGGGGTGACGTTTTGCGATTCCCTTTTAACTGGGATTGTAATCGGGATTTGCGTTTGTTGTAGAACTGGTTAATCGATTTTAATGGTCGCCCGTTAATCAACAAAGGGATAAATCCCGGCTGATTTGAAGTTAACGCCACTAAATTATCCAGTCCTAAATCAATACTAGCTACAGAGTTGGCATTGCCAAGGGTAGACTCCGCTTCATCATAAATCACCTCAATTACATAGGAATCACATTTCGGAACCAGTCTAACTTGACAAATCTGGTTGGGATTGAGTTTGGTTTTGATTAAAAGTTCAGTACCCGAAAGTTTAATAATTCCTTTCTTCAACTGTTTACTACTAATCGCTTGAATCGTGTAGACGAGAAGGTTTCGCTCTTTGGTTTTGTCTTTGTACTTTGGCAATTTTGGGCGACCCGTGAATTTTGAAGAATCAGCCTTGTAAGCTTTAACTGCTTTAAAAAACGATTTCCAATTCTTGTCTAACACCATCAAGATTTGCTGACTAACTTTTGCAGGCAAAGCCTTGTAGGCTTCATGAGACTTCATCAATCGGTTCATTTCGTTATAACTGACATAACCCCATCCATAAATAAAGCTCTGACGAATG